>NZ_JAIRBP010000060.1:0-9705 GCF_021151495.1 Halomonas sp. IOP_31
GAGCTGCTGCCGGACCCGTTCCAGGGCCTCGTCGACGTTGATATCGCTGATGGTCATGTCACCGCATAGACGTGCCGAAGGATCAGGCACACTATGCCAAAAAAATCAGGTGGTTGGCGACATGCCATCCGCAGCCACCTGAATAGTTACCAAATATCCACGCCCGGGTCCGGTATGCAGCCGGGCGCGTCCCGGGCGCCGCGTCCGCCAGCGCAGCTGGACGGACAGGGCTTGGGTGATCAGATATCCACCACGACCTTGCCGAAATGGCGGCCGCTCTCCTGGTAGCGGAAAGCCTCAGCAAGCTGCTCCAACGGGAAGCTGCGGTCGATCACCGGGTGGATGCCGGTCTGCTCCAGCGCCGCCACGTACTCCTGCTGCAGGCGCCGGCTGCCGACGATCAGGCCCTGCAGGCGTGCCTGCCTGGCCATCAATACGGCAGTCGGCACCTCGCCGCCTCGGCCGGTCAATACGCCGATCAGCGCGATATGACCGCCCACGCGCACCGCATGAATGGACTGTGCCAGCGTGCCCGGGCCGCCGACTTCCACGACGTGATCGACGCCGCGCCCGCCGGTGATCTCCAGCACCCGCTTGCCCCATTGCGGCGTGCGGCGGTAATTGATGAGGTGGTCGGCGCCGAGCGAGCGCAGACGTTCGAGCTTTTCATCCGACGAGGAGGTGGCAATCACGCTCGCGCCCATCGCTTTTGCGATTTGCAGCGCCGCCACCGAAACCCCGCCGCTACCCAGAACCAGCACGCTCTCGCCGGCCTTGAGCGGGCCGTCGGCCACCAGGGCGCGCCAGGCGGTCAGCCCGGCGGTGGTGATGGTCGCCGCCTCGGCGTGGCTCCAGCCGCGCGGCGCCAGGGTGAAGTCGGCGGCTGCGCGCACCGCGACTTCGGTGGCGTAGCCGTCGATGCCGTCGCCCGGCGTGCCCTGAAAGTTGCCGACCGCGGCGAACGGCAGGCCGTCGGTCCATTGCGGAAAGAAGCCGGAGACGACGTGGTCGCCGGGCTTGAACTCATTCACGCCTTCGCCCACCTCTTCGACGACGCCGGCGGCGTCGGATAGTAGTACCCGTCCGTCGGCGGCGGGGATGCCGCCGTTGGCGACCAGCAGATCGTGGAAGTTGAGCGAGCTGGCGTGCAGCTTCACACGGACCTGACCTGGACCAGGCTGGCCGGGGTCGGGGAGTTCGCGTAGTTCGAGGCAGTCCAGGCCGCCGGGGCTGCGTGTCACGATGGCTTTCATCTGGAATCTCCTGTTGCTTCGCGCGGGCCGCCTCGCCGGGAAGCGGCCCGCAACGGTTAGGCTGTTTCGCCTCAGGCGGCGGCCAGGCTCGCGCTGTCGATCACGAAGCGGTACTTCACGTCGCTCTTGAGCATGCGCTCGTAGGCGTCGTTGATCTGCTGGATGGCGATCATCTCGATCTCGGCGACGATGCCTTTCTCGGCGCAGAAGTCGAGCATCTCCTGGGTCTCGGCGATGCCGCCGATCAGCGAGCCGGCGATGCTGCGGCGCTTGAAGATGAGATTGGCGATGCTCGGCGACGGGTGCGGGTGCTCGGGTACGCCGACCAGGGTCATGGTGCCGTCGAGTTTGAGCAGGCCAGTGAAGGCGTCGAGGTCGTGGCTGGCTGCGACCGTGTTGAGGATGAAGTCGAAACTGTTGGCGTGCGCCGCCATCTCTTCAGCGTTACGCGAGACAATGACTTCGTCGGCGCCCAGTTCCAGCGCAGCGGCGCGCTTGCTCTCGCTGGTGGTGAAGGCCACGGTGTGTGCGCCCAGGGCATGTGCCAGCTTGATGCCCATGTGGCCAAGCCCGCCGATACCCACGATGCCCACTTTCTGGCCAGGACCGACCTTCCAGTGGCGCAACGGTGACCAGGTGGTGACGCCGGCGCACAACAGCGGCGCCACGGCGGCCAGTTGCGCCTCGGGGTGCGAAACCTTCAGGACGAAGTCGTCCTTAACTACGATCTGCTGCGAATAGCCGCCCAGGGTGTGGCCGGGCGCATCATGCGTCGGGCCATTGTAGGTGAAGACCTGGCCGTGCTCGCAATACTGCTCCAGGCCCGCGTCGCAGGCCGGGCAATGATGGCAACTGTCGACCAGGCAGCCGACGCCGACCGTGTCGCCGATCTTGAACTTGGTCACTGCACTGCCGATGGCCGAAACGTGGCCGACGATTTCGTGCCCGGGCACGCAGGGGTACAGCGTGTTGGCCCACTCGTTGCGGGCCTGGTGCAGGTCGGAATGGCAGACGCCGCAGTAGGCGATGTCGATCTTGACGTCGTGCGGCCCCGGCTCGCGGCGAACAATGTCGAGCGCCGCCAGCGGCGTGTCAGCGGCATGGGTGCCATAGGCTTTTACTGTCATGGTGTTTCTCCTCGTAGGCCTACCGTCGCTTAGGCGACGCTGGTGTGCAGGCGCACGTCGACGTTGCCGCGGGTGGCGTTCGAGTACGGGCAGACTTGGTGGGTGGTTTCCACCAGCTTCTGCGCGTCGGCTTCGCTCAGGCCCTGGACTTCCACATACAGGTCGATGTCCAGGCTGTAGCCGCCCTCGGCGTTCTGGCCGATGCCGACCTCGACCGAGGTCTTGGTGGCAGTAGGTGCCAGCTTCAGTTGCTTGGCCGCCACCGGCAGCGCGTTGTCGAAGCAGGCGGCGTAACCCATGGCAAACAGTTGCTCGGGGTTGACGCCAGCCTTGCCGGACCCCGGCATGGCCATATCCAGCGCGAGGCTGCCATCGTCCAGCGTGGTGCGGCCGGAACGGCCGCCGACGGCGGTGGCGCGGGTCTTGTAGAAAATCTTCATGGTATTCAGCTCCGTAGGTTTACGAAGGGCGGTGTGCTCCGCCCAGGAAAAAATCATTCGCTCAGCTGTGCCTCGACCGCTTTCTGCTTGTCGGCATAGGGCGCGCGCAGCGCCAGGCTGGAGGTCCCGTCCGGGCTCTGCATCACCACGGCCTTGGCGTGGCTGAAACGCCGGAACCCATGGATGCCGTGGTAGGCGCCGATGCCGGAAGGGCCGATACCGCCAAACGGCAGATCCTCGATAAAAGCGTGGATCAGCGTGTCGTTGATCACTGCTGCACCCGAGGTGGTGCGTTCGGTGAAGCGCTTTTGACGCGTTGCGTCGCTGCCGAAGTAGTACGCGGCCAGCGGACGCGGATGGGCATTGACGTAGTCGATGGCATGGTCAAGATCCGGGCAGTTCACCAGCGGCAGGACCGGCCCGAAGATTTCTTCCTGCATCACGCGCATCGTATCGTCGGGATCCAGTACAAGCGTCGGTGCCAGCAGGCGGGTCGCAGGATCGGCATCTGCTTCGCCGTCCGGTGCAAGACTGATGACGGTTGCTCCCTTGGCCTGGGCGTCATCGAGCAACACCTGCAGGCGCTGGAAGTGCCGATCGTTGACAACGGCGGTGTAATCGGTGTTGCTTCCCAAATCTGGATAAGTGGCCGCAACGAACGCGCGGGCGTGCTCGATGAACGCCTCGCGTGCGGACGGCGGCAGAAGCACATAATCGGGGGCGATGCAGATCTGCCCGGCGTTGAATGTCTTGGATGTGAGCACCCGCTCGGCCACTATCTTGATGTCGGCGTCCACGTCGACGAGCACGGGCGATTTGCCGCCAAGTTCCAGCGTTACCGGTACAAGGTTCTCGGACGCGGCGCGCATCACAAGACGCCCCACTGCCGTGCTGCCCGTGTAAATGAGATGGTCGAACGGTTGCGCGGTGAAGGCGGCGCCGACTTCGGCGTCTCCGAGCACGACGCCGAATTCGAGCGCATCGAAATAGCGCGGAATCTGCTCGGCCAGCAGATCGGAGGTGCGGGGCGTCAGTTCGGACGGCTTGAGCAGCGCGCGGTTGCCGGCGGCGAACACGCCTGCGAGTGGCCCGAACGAGAGGTTGATCGGGAAGTTCCAGGGGCTGATGATGCCTACTACACCGAGTGGCTGGTATTCCACGCGTGCCTGCACGCCCGGCATACCGGCGTCTTGCGCTTCGGGTCGCATCCAATGTTCGAGTTGCTCGCGCGCGTGGCGCATGCTCTTGATGGGCGCAAGCACATCGGTGGCCAGTGTCTGATAGGGGCTGCGGTGGCCATAATCGGCGCGAATGGCCGATTCCAGCTGCGCGCGGTTATCGGACAACAGGCGTTCGGCGCGAGCGAGCCGATCCCGCCGCTGTTCGGCGTCCGCCGGGCCATCGCTCAGGTGCGCCTGCTTCATCGCCGCGACGACGCCAGGCAGGCGCGTGATCAGATCGGATGTACTCATGAGGGTTTCCTAAGTTCGGTTAACGTTGAACGTCGCCCGTGGACGCGAAACGGCGGCCGGCGGTACCGTGCCGCCGGCCCGCTTGCATCAGAACGGCGCGTCGATGTCGACCACGTCGATCAGCTTGTGGTTGACGAACTCCTTGAGGCCCAGGCCGAGCAACTCTCGGCCGTAGCCAGAGCGGCGTACGCCGCCGAACGGCAGGTCGGCCTTGGCCATGGTCGGGTGGTTGACGAACACCATGCCGGTGGAGATGCGCTTGGCGACTTCGGCGCCATGTTTGGCGTCGGCGGTGAACACCGAGCCGCCCAGGCCGAACGGCGAGTCGTTGGCGATGGCGATCGCTTCTTCCTCGTCGTGGGCGCGGTAGACCAGCGATACCGGCCCGAAGAATTCCCAGTAGTAGGCCGGGTTGTCCGGAGTCAGGCCGGTGAGGATCGTCGGCTGCACGAAGGCACCTTGCGCCGGCACCTTGGGCCCCACCTCGGTCGCGGTCGCGCCGTGGGCGACGGCCTGGCGGATCTGTTCCTTGACGTCGTCGGCGGCCTTCTGCGAGGACAGCGGCGCCAGGGTGGTAGCGGGGTCGAACGGATCGCCCGCCTTGAGCCCGGCCACGCCCTCGGTGTAGCGGCGCAGGAACTCATCGTAGATGGCCTCGACCAGGATGATGCGCTTGGAGGACACGCAGACCTGGCCGGCGTTCCAGTGGCGGCCGAACACCGCCCACTTCACGGTCTTGTCCAGCTCGGCGTCGGCCAGCACCACGAAGGCGTCGGCGCCACCGAGTTCCAGCGTGGACTTCTTCAGCGCCTTGCCAGCCTGGGCGGCGACCACCGCGCCTGCGCCTTCCGAGCCGGTCAGCGCCACGCCGTGCACGCGCGGGTCGTTGAGGATGATCTCGATGTGGTGCCGCGCCGCATAGAGGTTCTTGAAGGCGCCCGCGGGCAGGCCTGCTTCGAGCATCAGCTTCTCGAAGGCATCCGCGCTCTGCGGCACGTTGGAGGCGTGCTTGAGCAGCAGCGTGTTGCCCGCGGCCAGTTGCGGGGCCAGGATGCGGGCGATCTGGTAGTAGGGGAAATTCCACGGCTCGATCGCCAGGATCACACCCAGCGGCTCGTGTACCAGCAACGCGTCGCCCTCGGCGGGATCGGCCACGGTCAGTTTCTCCGGTGCCAGCAGGGCCTCGGCGTTCTTCACGTAATACTCGAAGATGCGCGCGGAAAGTTCGACCTCGGCCAGTGCCTCGGCGGTGATCTTGCCCATCTCCAGGGTCAGCAGTTTCGCGTAGTCGCCAGCCTTGGCGCGCAGCAGGTCTGCGGCACGCTGCAGGATGGCACCGCGCTCGGTGAACGAGCGCTCGCGCCAGGACAGGAAGGCTTCGTGCGCAGCGGCGATGGCCTGTTCCACCTCGGCGTCGGTGGCGTCCGGGAAGGTCTTCAGGGTCTCGCCGGTGTAGGGGTTGATGGTGGCGTATGCCATGTTCGATGATTCCTTGTGACAGTGGATGGAGGAAGGCGTCACGGCCTGCAGAGCCGGAGCGCGGACGAGGAATTCAGCGCAGGGTGAAGCCGAGCGCGTTCAGGGCTTCGCGCAGGCGATGGCGGCCCATCAGCGCGCCGGGGCTGCCGATGCGTTGCACCGACACTTGCGACCAGGGCCGGTCGTCACGCTGCTGCTCCTGCTGGAAGCGGCGCATCAGCGGGTCGTAGTGCGCCACCGCGGCGGCCTCGCCGGCAGCGTCGTAGCGTTCGTGATGCAGCACCGCCGGCTGTGCCAGGCGCGGCTTGACTTCGGCCGGGCGGGCCGGATCGGGATGGCCCACGCACATGCCGAACACCACGAAACTGTCCTGCGGCAGCCCCAGTTCAGCGGCGACCTGCTCTGGATGGTTGCGCATGCCGCCGATGTAGACGATACCCAGCCCCAGGGCTTCGAAGGCGTTCGCCGCGTTCTGCGCGGCTAACGCGGTGTCGACCGCTCCGACGGTGTAGCTCTCCAGGTAATCGATACCGTCGGTCGCGGCACCCTGCGCGGCACCGAGTCGGCGCAGCCGCGACCAGTCGGCGACCCAGGCCAGAAACAGCGGTGCCTCGGCCACGTGGCGCTGACCGCCGGCCAACGCGGCCAGGCGGGCGCGCCGCGCGGGGTCGCGCACGGCGATCACGCTCCATGGCTGCAGGTTGGACGAACTGGAGGCTGATTGCGCGGCAGCGATGGCGAGTTGAAGTGCCTCGTCGTCGACCGGTTGATCGGTGTAGGCGCGCACTGATCGGTGCTCCAGCAGCGCGGCCAGCGCGGCGGGAACAGGGGGCAGCGGCAGGGCGGCGGCCTCGCCATAGCGGGCCTGCCATGCGGAGGCTGGGTCGATCTGATGGGAAGTCATTCCAGAATCCTGTGCGTGTTAGGGGACTCAGGCCGCAGGTGTCGCGCCGATGCCGTCAAGCAACAGCACGCGGTAGTCCGCGCCCTTGAACCGGTGCACCCGTGCTGCCTGGTAAGCGGGGCTGTGATACCAGGCGCGTGCGGCCTGCATGTCGGAAAAGCGCAGGATCACGCCGCCCTCGATCGCCGGTCCCTCCAGCACCTCGAAATCGCCATAGAACGCCAGCGGCGTCAGATCGTGTCCTTCGCGCGCGGCTGGAGCCTGCCTCGCATAGATGTCAAGTTCGGTGGCGTCGAGGGTGCGTTCGCGCAGGAAAACCACGTAAGCGGACATGTTCAATCTCCTCACAGAAGGGCGAGCAGCGCCTTGGCGGCGTCGGCGGACGAGGCAGGGTTCTGGCCGGTGACCAGAAGGCCGTCGGTCAGCACGTGGGACTGCCAGTCGCCGCCCTTGCTGTAATGACCGCCATTGGCCTTGAGCACGTCCTCGACCAGAAACGGCACCACATCGGTCAGGCCAACCGCAGCCTCCTCGCTGTTGCTGAAACCGGTCACCTGCTTGCCGGCGACCAGCGGCTTGCCGTCGGCATCCTTGACGTGGCGCAGCACGCCAGGTGCGTGGCAGACCGTTCCGACCGGCTTGTTCGCCTTGACCGCCGCTTCGATCAGACCGATCGAGACCGGGTCTTCAGCCAGGTCCCATAGCGGGCCGTGGCCGCCGGGATAGAACACTGCATCGAAGTCGCCGATGGCGACCTCGGCCAGCTTGCGGGTGTTGGCCAGGGCCTTGACCGCGTCAGCGTCGGCCAGGAAGCGACGGGTCGCCTCGGTCTGGGCGTCGGGTTCGTCGCTCTTGGGGTCGAGCGGCGGCTGGCCGCCCTTGGGCGAGGCCAGGGTCAGCTTCGCGCCGGCATCGAGGAAGGCATAGTAGGGGGCAGCCAGTTCCTCCAGCCAGAAGCCGGTTTTCCTGCCAGTGTTGCCGAGTTGGTCGTGCGAAGTGAGGATGACGAGAATATTGGCCATAGCGGCTCTCCTTTGGAGGTTCGAAGTGAAAGACTCAGGGGGTGCCGACTCGTACCACGACCTTGCCGAAGTGCCTGCCGGCGAGCAGGTCGATCAGCGCCTGGGGCGCATGTTCCAGGCCCTCGACGAAGTCTTCGCGGACCGAGACCTTGCCCTCGGCGACCCATGCGCCCATGTCGCGCTGAAACGCCGCGAAACCGTCGGCGTAGTGGTCGCCGATGATGAAACCCTGCAGCAGCAGGCGCTTGCGCAGAACCAGCCCCAGCATCATCGGCATGCGGTCCGGGCCAGGTGGCAGGTCGGTGTCGTTGTAGTGGGCGATCAGCCCGCACACCGGCACGCGGGCGCCGACGTTCAGTCGCGGCAGCACGGTGTCGAGCACCGTGCCGCCGACGTTCTCGTAGTAGACGTCGATACCCTGCGGCGTCGCGGTAGCCAGTTGTTCGGCAAAGTCGGGCGCGCGGTGGTCGAGGCAGACATCGAAGCCGAACGCTTCGCGCGCGTAGCGGCATTTTTCCGGCCCGCCGGCGATGCCGATGGCGCGCGCGCCCTTTAGCCGGGCAAGCTGCCCAACTACCGAGCCGACCGCGCCGATGGCGGAGGCGACGACCACAGTCTCGCCCGGCTGCGGCCGGCCGATGTTCAGCAGGCCGTGGTAGGCGGTGAAGCCGGGCATGCCGAGCACGCTCAGCGCCAGCGAAGGATTCGTGGTCCGGGAATCGAGCACGACCAGTCCACGACCGTCGGAAAGCGTATGGCTCTGCCAACCCGTGTCGCCGACGACCAGGTCGCCAACCTTGAATGCCGGGTCGTGCGAAACCTCCACCCGGCTCACCGCGCCGCCGGTCATCACCTCGCCTAGCGCTACGGGTGGAGCATAGGACGGAGCATCGCTCATTCGCCCCCGCATATACGGGTCGAGCGAGAGGTACAGCGTGCGCAGCAGGAGCTGGCCCTTGCCTGGCTCAGGCAGCGATTCCTGTTCCAGCCGGAAGTCGTCTGGCGTCGGCTCACCCGAGGGGCGTGAGGCAAGTACGATGCGGGTTTGCAGGATCGCAGTGGTCATCGCTGACTCCTGAAAAGGACGGCCGAAACGGACTCATGTGCGTGCGTGGAAGCAAAGTTTGTCATCTGATTGAATTAGACCGGTCGTATACAGTTTGGGCAAAAAAAAAGCTACGAGGACTTTTTTCTGTCTGTCAGGCGCAGCGTCGAAGATGAGAAGACAGGCCTAGCAGGCCCTGCGTAGCAGCCAGCGCGGCCTCCATGGGTACACGGTCGCGCGTGAGCTTGGCGCGCAGGCTCGCGCCCAGCCACAACTGGTACAACGTGTTCGCCGTTGTGCTGGCATCCAGCTCAACCGGAAGCGAGCCGTCGCTGGCGCCATCCTCGATGGCGCTGGCCAAACGCGCGATCACTCGCGTGGTGCCCTGTTCAAGAACTAAACGCATCGCCTCGGAGAGGTCGCTGACCTCCGCAGCCAGCTTGACCGCCAGACACTTGCCCTTCGGGTCACAGGCTGCCTGGGTCTCCAGCCAGTACTCGAAATAGGCGATCAGTCGCTGTGCTGCGGAAAGATCAGGACGACTCAGCAGATTATCGAGCGAAGCCAGGTAATCGGCGAAGTAATCCTCCAGCAGCGCTTCGCCAAAGACCTCCTTGGAGCCGAAGTAATGGTAGAAGGAACCCTTCGGCACGCCGGAAGCCTGGAGAACCTCGTTCAGGCCCACGGCGCTGAAGCCCTTTCCCGCGATAATGATCCGGGCGGTATCGAGGATATGTTGGCGGACGTCGTTCGTGGCATTAGTCATGGTTTGTATCTTACCCTGAAACTAGACCGGTCGTCTACAATCATCGGGCAAGTTGATGATGACAGTTAAAAGCTATGTAACTATTCAGGTCACGCTGCCTGATCCAGGCCGTCCCGACGCATGAATTCGGGCACTTCACCGGCAAACAACTGTTCCAGTGCGGTGTGCGCTGCCAGGCCCTGCTTGACCGCCGTCGA
>NZ_JAIRBP010000061.1:0-7335 GCF_021151495.1 Halomonas sp. IOP_31
CGAGAGTAGGTCATCGTCAGGCATCTTCATGAAAAGCCCCCGGGACACCCCGGGGGCTTTTTTTTGTGGGTGCGCGAGAAAGCTGGGGCGCGCGTGAGTCCCGGACAGCCTGTGTTCGGGGGTAAGCGCCAATAAATCAGCACCTACACCCCCATCCCCATATTTAACACACTGATTCCCTCATCAACCGCAGGAGGGAATCAGCATGACCCACGAACGCGAACAACTTTGGCAACAGCACATCACGCAGTGGCAGGCATCCGGACTGTCTGGAATGGCCTACTGCAAGCAACAGTCACTGACCTACTGTCGGTTTGTCTATTGGCGCAAGAAGCTGACCCATGGGGGTGCCGGATGATTCCGCACCTTCGGGATTTGCCCGGGTAGCCCCGGTCTCCGGATCGGAGGCCACGGACGGCCTGACCGTCTCGTTGCCTGGCGGCGTATCGGTGACCGGCCTGCACGCTGGCAACATCGAGTTGCTGGGCGCGGTTCTGAGGCAGTTGTGATGCGAAACCGGTATCTGCGTCCCTCGTGGGACTTGCCGGAGATTTACCTGTATCGCACCCCGGTCGACTTCCGCAAGCAGGCCAACGGCCTGGCCCTGATCGTTGAACAGGAGCTGGGGCACAGCCCGTTCTCCGGCGCCTTCTATGCCTTCACTAACCGGCAGCGGAACAAGATCAAGTGTCTGATGTGGGAAGACAATGGCTTTGTGCTGTATTACAAGGCCCTGGCCGAGGAGCGATTCAAGTGGCCTGGCCCGTCGGATGACCTGATGCCGCTGACTGGCGAGCAGATCAACTGGTTGCTGGACGGGTATGACATTACCCTGTTGCGAGGGCACAAAACCCTGCATTACGAGAGCGTGGGATAGCACTTTTTACGTGCTACAGATCGTTGTTTTTGCTATAATTCCGTTATGAAAACAACGCCTGATAACGCCTCTTCAACTCCTGATTTCAGCAGCCTCTCTGCCGCTGAAATGGCGACTGTTATCAGTGATCTTCAGCAGCGACTCGCCTCGAAAGAAGAAGCCTTTCTGAACCAGCAGGCCAGGCTGAAATCTCAGGCATCAGCACTGGAGCAGCGCGATCAGGCCATCCAGAGCCGGGACGCCCGCATCGAGATCCTTGAAGAGCTACTGCGACATAAAAAGATCCAGCAATTCGCGGCCAGTAGTGAAAAGCAGCCCCATCAGATCATGCTGTTTGATGAAGCCGAGCTGGAAGTTGAGATTGATGAACTCCGCGATGACCTGGCCGACGAGGCCGAGGAAGAAGCGCCCCGCCGGTCACGAAAGCGCCGCCAACGCGGCTTCTGTGACAAACTGCTGCGTGAGCGTATTGAGCTGACCCTCAGTGACGAAGAGAAAGCCGGTGCCAGCAAGGCCTTCTTCACCAAAGTGAAGGAAGAGCTGGAATTCATCCCGGCCCAGTTGAAAGTGCTGGAGTACTGGCAGGAAAAGGCGGTGTTCGAGCAGGAGGGTGAGGAACGCATGGTGGCGGCAGCCCGTCCGGCTCACCCGCTGGGCAAGTGCATCGCCACCCCCTCGTTGCTGGCCTACCTCATCACCTCCAAGTACGCCGACGGGCTACCGTTATACCGACAGGAGCAGATGCTCAAACGCCTGGGCCACGAAGTCAGCCGAACCAGCATGGCCCACTGGATCATCCGACTGGACAACGTGTTCCAGCCGCTGATCAACCTGATGCGGGAAACCCAGAACAGCAGCGATTACCTGCAGGCGGATGAAACCCGGATCCAGGTACTCAAGGAAGACGGCAAGACAGCCCAATCCGACAAATGGATGTGGGTCACCCGGGGTGGTCCACCGGGAAAACCCTCGGTTCTGTTCGAGTATGACCCCTCACGAGGTGGCAAGGTACCGGTGCGCCTGCTGGATGACTTCCAGGGCATTCTGCAAGCCGATGGCTACTCCGGCTATGGCAAGGTGTGCCGTGACAATAATCTGAGCCGAATCGGATGTTGGGATCATGCCCGACGCAAGTTCGTGGAAGCGTCCCGAGCCGCGCCGGCCAAGGGCAAGAAAGGCCAGCCGTCAAAAGCCGATGTGGCCCTGAGCCATATCCGCAAGCTGTACGCGGTTGAAAAAGCGGCGCAGGCGCTGAGTGATGCCGAGCGTTACCGGGTGCGCCAGGAAAAAAGCCTGCCGCTACTGAACGCCTTCAAGGCCTGGTTGGAGAAAAATGCCCCCAAGGTGATGAAAGGCATGCTCACCCGCAAGGCCATTGATTATACCCTCAACCAGTGGGACACCCTGGTTGGCTACTGCGAGCGCGGCGACTTGCAGATCAGCAACGTGCTGGCAGAAAACGCCATCCGACCATTTGCGGTCGGAAGGAAGGCCTGGCTGTTCGCCGATACCCCGCAAGGGGCTAAAGCGAGTGCCACCTGTTACTCGCTGATCGAAACCGCCAAGGCCAACGGCCTGGAGCCATCCGCTTATATTCACCATGTGCTAACGCACATAGCCGATGCGGTTACCCTCGAACAACTCGAAACACTCTTGCCCTGGAACGCGACGCTGCCCGCTTCAAAAAAAGTGGCTCAATACGGTTAGGGCAAGTGGGTCGGTTTAACGGCGCTTACCCCGCGACAAGAATCGAAGGGCGCAGGGCGAAGCCTGCTTGAACAGGCGTTCGCACGAGAGAATATGCAGCGGGCATGGAAGCGCGTGAAGGCCAACAAGGGAGCGGCGGGTATCGACGGTCTGGACATTGCCCAGACAGCCGAATACCTGCGATGGGCCTGGCCCGATCTCCGGCAACAGCTGCTGGAAGGTCGTTATCGGCCACAGCCGGTTCGTCGGGTAGGCATCCCCAAACCGGACGGCAGTGAGCGGGAGTTGGGTATTCCCACCGTGACCGACCGTCTGATTCAACAAGCACTGCTGCAAATGCTGCAACCTCGGATCGATCCGACCTTCAGCGAACACAGCTACGGCTTCCGCCCGGGCCGCCGGGCACACGATGCCATACTGGCTGCACAACGCTACGTCCAGCAGGGCTGCCACGTCGTGGTGGATGTCGACTTGTCGAAATTCTTCGACCGGGTCAACCACGACATCCTGATCGACCGCCTGAAGAAACGCGTGAACGACGCCGGCGTTGTCCGGTTGGTTCGCGCGTACCTGAATGCGGGTATTATGGATGGCGGCGTGACCATCCGGCGAGTAGAGGGGACGCCGCAAGGCGGGCCGTTGTCGCCGTTACTGGCTAACGTTCTGCTGGACGAGGTGGATCGGGAACTGGAACGCCGAGGGCATCGCTTTGCCCGTTACGCCGATGACTGCAACGTTTACGTGCGCAGTCACAAAGCGGGCGAGCGGGTGATGGCTCTGTTGCGGCGTTACTACGACAGACTGCGCTTGAAGATCAACGAATCCAAAAGCGCGGTAACTCGCGTGTTCGGGCGCAAGTTCCTTGGCTATGCCTTGTGGCAAACGAGGGACGGAGATGTCCGGCGCACGGTATCAGCGAAAGCGTTGCAGACGTTCAAGCGGAGGGTCAGGCAACTGACCCGACGCAACGGAGGACGCAGCATTACGCAGGTCGTGGAAAAGCTCCGCAGCTACCTGTTGGGGTGGAAGGGATACTTCAGGTTGGCGCAAACGCCACGCATCTGGCGATCACTGGATGAGTGGTTGCGCCGTCGCCTGAGAGCCCTACACCTAAAACAGTGGCGGCGGGGAAAGACTATCCACCGGGAGCTATTGCGCCTTGGCGCGAGTCCCTGGGTTGCACGATCGGTGGCGGCCCTGAGTCGCCGCTGGTGGCATAATAGTCGGTCTGCTATTCACAATGTGCTGACGATTGCCTACTTTGACCGGTTGGGCGTGCCGCGTCTCTCATGACCTCAACTTCTCGAACCGCCCGGTGCGGACCCGCATGCCGGGTGGTGTGGGAGGGGCGGAGCCTAATGGCTCCCCTCTATCCCGATTGGGTGGACAGGCGGTAGCGCCGCGCTCAGGCGTCGGCCTGACGGGGCGCATCGGCTACCTGGGTCCACAGCGCATGGATCAGCGGGGTGCGCAGTTTCTTGTCGAGCACGCAGAGTCCCACGTCGTAAGGCGCGAGCCGAGGGCTGACGTCGAGCGTGCGTACGCGATCGGCCAGCGGACTATTGTCGAGCACGATCTGCGGCACCACGCCGACGCCGAATCCCAGCCCGACCATGCTGACGATCGCCTCGTTGCCGGCGACCTGGGCGTAGATGCGCGGCTTGATGCCGAGGCTGCGGAACCAGGCGTCGGTACGCTCGCGGGCCAGCCCCGACTCCGAAAGGATCATCGGCGTGTCCGCCCAGGCCGCGGCCAGCGGCGGCTGGATCTCCGCCGGCAGCCAATCCGTGGCCTCGCGGGGGGCGATGAACACCAGTGGCGAGGTGGCGATCGGCTTGAAGGCGAGCGGTGCCGGCAGTGTCTCGGGGCGGGCGCTGATCGCCATGTCCTCGTCGCCACCCAGGATGCGGGCAATCGCATCGGCCGGGTCGCCGGTGTGCAGCTTGAGTTCGATGCGCGGATGGCGCAGGCGGAATTCGCTGAGTAGTTCATAGAGAAAGCTGTAGCTCGCCGTTACCGAACAGTAGATGCTGATCTCGCCGGCCAGTTCGCCGGCTTCCTCCATCAGGGTCTGGCGCAGCGCCGCCCACTGCTCGAGGGCGTCTCGCGCGTATTGCTGAAATAGCCTACCTTCGCGAGTCAGATAGGCGGTGCGATTGTCGCGCTCGATCAGGCGCACGCCGAGGCGGGTCTCGAGCTGGCGCAAGCTGCGACTGAGCGTCGATGGGCTGACGTGGCAGGCGTCGCTGGCGCGACCGAAGTGCAGCGTTTCGGCCAGCGCCAGAAAATGACGCAGTGGGCGTAGATCCATGTTGGTATTTCATTTAGTGAATCGTGGTATTGCAAATATAGCGTTTTACGCAATGCAATGTCTGCCGTATCGTACCCTCAATGTTTGACCACGCCGCGCTAGACGGCAGGCCATCAACGCTGACACAACCCCCTACTCAACGAATTGCGGAGTACGCCATGCGCGTTTATTACGATAAAGATTGCGATCTGTCGCTGGTTCAGGCCAAGAAAGTCGCCATCGTCGGCTACGGCTCGCAGGGCCATGCCCACGCCAACAACCTCAAGGAATCCGGCGTCGAGGTCACCGTGGCGCTGCGCGAGGGCTCATCATCGGCCGACAAGGCCGAGTCGGCCGGGCTCAAGGTGGCCACCGTCGCCGATGCCAGCCGCGAGGCCGATGTGGTCATGATGCTGGCCCCCGACGAGAACCAGAAGGCGATCTACGAACAGCAGATCGAGCCGAATCTCAAGCAGGGCGCCACGCTGGCCTTCGCGCATGGCTTCAACATCCATTACAATCAGATCATTCCGCGCAATGATCTCGACGTGATCATGATTGCACCCAAGGCGCCGGGTCATACGGTGCGCTCGGAGTTTACTCGCGGCGGCGGCATTCCCGACCTGATCGCCATCCAGCAGGACGCCTCCGGTTCCGCCAAGGAACTGGCGTTGTCCTACGCGGCGGCGATCGGCGGCGGGCGCAGCGGGATCATCGAGACCACCTTCAAGGACGAGACCGAAACCGACCTGTTCGGCGAGCAGGCCGTGCTGTGCGGCGGCGCCGTCGAGCTGGTCAAGGCCGGTTTCGAGACCCTGACCGAAGCCGGCTACGCACCGGAGATGGCCTACTTCGAGTGCCTGCACGAACTCAAGCTGATCGTCGACCTGATGTACGAAGGCGGCATCGCCAACATGAACTACTCGATCTCCAACAATGCCGAGTACGGCGAATACGTGACCGGCCCGGAGATCATCAACGAGCAGTCCCGTGAAGCGATGCGCAATGCCTTGAAGCGCATCCAGAGCGGCGAATACGCCAAGATGTTCATTCAGGAAGGCAACACCAACTACCCGTCGATGCACGCCCGGCGCCGGCTCAATGCCGAGCTGCCGATCGAGCAGGTCGGCGAGAAGCTGCGCTCGATGATGCCGTGGATCGCCGCCAACCAGCTGGTCGACAAGAGCAAGAACTAGCCCGTCGGCTTGCGGCATTCCAACCAGCCAGGGCGCGGGTTTTCGCCCCCTGGCTGGTTTGTGCGGCAGGGTGCGATGCCTATCGTTAGCCTAGCTAGTGTGTAGAATGAGACGACATGCAGGTTGGCAACGGAATGAGAGCAATGACCCAGGACGCCCAGCAGGACAAGCCCGAGAACAAGGCCTCGGCCTCCAGCAACGAGTTTGCCGATTTCGCGCGCGAGACCGACGTCGTCGAGGAAACCGTCGAGAATGGCAAGAAGGTTCGGCGACGCGGCATCTACCTGTTGCCCAATCTGTTCACGACCTCGGCGCTGTTTTCGGGATTCTTTGCCGTAGTCGCGGCGATCAATGGCAGTTTTTCGGCCGCGGCCATCGCCGTGTTCGTGTCGATGGTGCTTGATGGCGTCGATGGCCGGGTCGCTCGCATGACCAATACCCAGAGCGCTTTCGGCGCCGAGTACGACAGCTTGGCCGACATGCTCTCGTTCGGGGTGGCGCCGGCGGTGGTGGCCTTCACCTGGATTCTGCAGGATGTCGGCAAATTCGGCTGGATCGCCGCGTTTCTGTATGTCGCCTGTTCGGCGCTGCGTCTGGCGCGCTTCAACGTGCAGATCGGCTCCACCGACAAGAAATGGTTCATCGGTCTGCCCAGCCCCTCGGCCGCCGCCCTGGTCGCCGGCTGTGTCTGGGTCTTTCACAACTTCGATATTGAGGCCTACGCCTTCAAGCTGCTGATGACCTTCGTGGTGGTCTGTGCCGGCGTGCTGATGGTCAGCAATATCCGCTACTACAGCTTCAAGGAGGTCGATCTCAAGGGGCCGGTGCCGTTCGTGGCCCTGCTGGCGATCGTGCTGGGCTTCGTGGTGATCTCGCTCGAGCCGTCGGTAATGCTGCTGACGCTGTTTGCCTGCTATGTGGTGTCGGGGCCGGCCATGGCCGCGATGCGCAAGATGAAGGGCAAGCCGGCGCCCGATCAGGTGAATGCCGAGCCTACTACCCCCGATCAGTCGACCGACTGACGTACTTCTCGCTTCGATGCATCTAACGCCCGCCCCGCGCGGGCGTTTTATTATCGTGCGCCAGGCATGGCGCGCAGTGCCTGACTGGCACTGTTCCCGGAGGTGGTGCTCCGGGATGACCTGGGTGAAAGTCCCCTGCACGCCCGGCAAGGGGAAGTGCTAGCCGACGGCAAGGGTGTCTCCTGCGAAGGGGAATCTGAAGGAAGCCCGAGGCAAAACGCGGGCTCGACGGGGGCGCCCAGC
>NZ_JAIRBP010000062.1:0-6255 GCF_021151495.1 Halomonas sp. IOP_31
CCACCGCGGTCAAGCAAGGCATGGCGGCGCATACGGCGCTGGAGCAACTGTTTGCCGGCGAGGTGCCCACCTTCATGCGACAGGACGACCAGGATCAGGCGGCATGAGCTGAATAGTTACCTTTTTCTTTGAGGCATCTAAGGTGTTGGATGAGTGTTTAATTGTAGCCTGCTGCGGCATTTTAGGTTTGGTAATTAATTGAGTTACGCCTCCGCCTCTCGGATCATGTTGCGTGAGATGATTACCTGCTGGATTTGAGTAGTGCCTTCATAGAGACGGAATAGACGCACATCGCGATAAAATCGCTCAACGGCATATTCGCTGATATAACCGGCGCCGCCATGGATCTGCACTCCGCGGTCAGCCACTCGACTGCACATCTCGGTGGCGAACATCTTGGCACAGGAGGCCTCGGTGCTGACGTTTTGACCCTCGTCACGCTTACGAGCGGCATCGAGCACCATGCAACGTGCAGCATAGATCTCGGCCTTAGAGTCGGCCAGCATGCCCTGGATCAGCTGGAAATCGGCGATAGGTTTGCCGAACTGTTTGCGTTCCATGGCAAAGTGCAGGGAGTCATCCAGTACGCGCTCGGCGGCTCCCACGGCGATGGCGGCAATGTGCAGGCGGCCTTTGTCCAGGACCTTCATGGCGGTCTTGAATCCGACGCCTTCCTCTTCACCAATCAGCGCACTGGCCGGTACCCGCACGCTGTCGAAGATGACATCTGCGGTGTGAGCGCCTTTTTGGCCCATCTTCTTATCGCGCTTGCCAATGGTGATGCCGGGTTTGTTGGCATCCACGATGAAGGCGCTGATGCCCTTGGCGCCCTTGGTCTTGGGGTCGGTGCGTGCCATCACGGTGAATATGCCAGCATGCGGGGCATTGGTGATGTAGCGCTTGGTGCCATTGATCAGATAGTCATCGCCGTCCTTCAGCGCAGTAGTTAGCAGCGAGGCAGCATCGGAACCTGAGTCGGGCTCCGTTAGGCAGAAGGAACTCAAGATCTCTCCGCTGGCCAGGCGGGGCAGGTAGCTGGCCTTCTGCTCTTTGG
Organism: Halomonas sp. IOP_31; assembly: GCF_021151495.1. Classification (NCBI taxonomy): domain Bacteria; kingdom Pseudomonadati; phylum Pseudomonadota; class Gammaproteobacteria; order Oceanospirillales; family Halomonadaceae; genus Halomonas; species Halomonas sp. IOP_31. The sequence goes on from NZ_JAIRBP010000062.1 coordinate 1,055, forward strand.
TGCCATCAAGCAGGATACCGATGGAGCCGATGCCATTGTTAGTGCCTATGAAGGAACGGAAGGCGGGAGACGTCCTGCCGAGCTCGAAGGCAATATTGACCTCTTCCTCCATGGTTACGCCGAGACCACCGAATTCCTCGGGGATGGTGAGGCCGAACAAGCCCATATCGCGCAACTGCGAGGCGATGTCCTCGGGGATCTCGTCGCTTTCTGCAACTTCTTCCTCGCGCGGGATCAGCTCCTCATTAACGAAGCTTCGGATGGAATCGAGCAAGATCTGCATGGTCTCCTGGTCGCGAATCATGAGCGTTCCTCTTGTTGATAAGTTGATAGCCAGGATTGTCGGTGGCTTATGAGATCTGGGTCCCGATGTCATTAACAAGCTGCACCAGTCGCGGCCCGATGAACTCTTCCAGCTTTTCGCGTGATATCTGGAACTCGGGGCCGCCACAGTTAAACGACAGGATCCCCAGTTGTGGGTGATGTAGGGGCACCGCTACAGCATTGACGTTGCGCTGCCATTCGCCGATCGATAGGCAGTAGCCAAAGTCGGCGTAATCCCGGAAAGCGCGCTCCAGCGCTTTGCGGATGTTGGGCCACTCTGCGGGATGGGCCTCCTGCAGGTGATCCATCAGCATCTCGGCCTCCTGGAGGGGCATGGCGGCCAGGCAGGCTCGACCCGCCGAACTTTGATGGATGGGAAGACGCGTACCGATCTGGCGACGTATGGTGGAGCGCAGGGCGCTCTGGACCACATCCAGATAGACCATGTCCAGGCGATCTCGGGCAGACATGGCTACCGTCGCACCGACCTCGTTGGCGAGATTTACCATCAAGGGCTGGGCAATCGCGCGAATCGGCAGGTTGGAAATCATGGAATAGCCGAAGGCCATGACACCCACGTCAAGTTGATATTTTCCGCGTGGCAGGAGACGAAGGTAACCCAATCGGGCTAGCGTGTGGGTAAGCCTGCTGACGGTGGGACGCGGAAGCCCCGACTTCCTGGCCAGATCGAGATTGCTCAGGGTGCTTTCGCGCGGGGTGAAGCAGCGTAGAAGCTCAAGCCCCCTCGCTAGTGCGGTAACGAACTGCCGGTCCTTCTCCTGCTTGTCTGCGGCATTCATCGGGTTTACCACGATCTGAAAGTCGCTCTGATTGTTTGTGGCCTTCACCGATTCGTGCTCCGCTCGCAGATTGTTTGATGGGTCGATTCTGCGAGTCTTTTTTCTCTTGTGTCAACTATGCAGACTCCATGGCCGCAAAGCGGACATAGTGAGTATGGTGGCACGGAGGCACTTAAAAGCATGTTGTAGCACCTAAATTATTGATAAATTGATTCTTTAAGATGACTGTCTTGCTGGCTGATTGACAGTCATCCGCAGGGCTGTGTAATTTAAATATAAATGCAAAATATATGTCTGCAGAGCGGGCATTTCAAACGATGAGGTTGTGCATGACTGACAAGCAGCAGCCCACCGAGGTCTATCTTGCCTCGCTCGATGATGGGGTGGCGGTGGTTCGCATCGATCGACCGGACGCCAAGAATGCCCTCAATGGTGCCGTCAGGCGTCAGCTCGCCGAGCTGTTCTCATCCCTGGCCGAGCATGACGAGGTGCGGACCATCGTGCTGACGGGAGGCGAGCATGTGTTTGTTGCCGGTGCAGACGTCAAGGAGTTCGCCACAGCGTCTCCGACCGAGATGCACCTGCGACACAATGAGCACTTCTGGGAGCCAATTGCGCACTGTCCTAAGCCGGTGGTCGCAGCGGTCAACGGGTTCGCTCTGGGTGGCGGATGTGAGCTTGCCATGCACTGCGACATCATTGTGGCCGGGGAGTCGGCTAGGTTCGGGCAGCCAGAGGTCAAGCTCGGCCTGATGCCTGGGGCTGGCGGGACGCAACGCCTTGTACGAGCTGTTGGCAAGTTTCAGGCCATGCGCATGCTGATGACCGGCTGTATGGTGCCGGCTTCCGACGCCCTGCGCATGGGGCTGGTCAGCGAAGTCGTTGCTAATGAGCAGACACTCGAGCGTGCCAAGGAATTGGCTCAAGAAATTGCGCGTCTGCCGGCACTGGCTCTAGAACACATTAAGGAGACGGTGCTCGCGGGCGCCGATCTGCCTTTAGAGAGCGCATTGGTCCTCGAACGTAAAGCTTTTCAGATGCTTTTCGACACCACAGACCAGAAGGAAGGCGCTGCCTCCTTTATCGAGAAGCGCAAACCGAACTATCGGGGAGAGTCGTAATGGCGAGAGAAGTGAGCCGGCTGGGGATTGTCGGCACTGGAGTGATGGGTGCCGGGATCGCCCAGATTGCTGCCCAGGCCGGCCTGGAGGTCGCGCTGTACGACAAACGGGACGGGGCAGCCAGCGCTGCATGTGATGGTCTGCAAGCGACGTTCGACAAACTGGTGGGCAAGGGTAAGTTGTCCCGGGAGTCTGCTGAGGTTGCTCTTTCCCATCTTTCCGTCGTCGAGTCAATGACGGCTTTGGCGGATCGCGATATGGTCATCGAGGCAATCGTCGAGGACCTGGGTATTAAGCAAGCCCTGTTCGCCGACCTAGAGGCGATAGTGTCCCGGGATTGCGTTCTGGCGACCAATACCTCGTCGCTTTCAGTCACGGCTATTGCCGCGGGTTTGACTTGCCCTGGTCGGGTTGCCGGCTTCCACTTCTTCAACCCCGTACCGCTGATGAAGGTCATCGAGGTGATCGGGGGAATCGATACCGACGAGGCTGTCGTTGACACGCTGCTGAAGCTGGCAAGCCGACTCGGGCATACCGGCGTTCGTGCCCAAGATACCCCCGGCTTCATCGTCAACCATGCTGGACGTGCCTATAGCACAGAAGGGTTGAAGATTCTTGAGGAGCGGGTAGCACCACCTGAGGATATCGACCGGATCCTTCGCGAAGAGGCTGGATTCCGGATGGGGCCACTCGAGCTTTTTGATCTAACAGGCTTGGATGTGTCGCATCCTGCAATGGAGTCGATCTTCACGCAGTTTTATTACGATCCTCGCTATCGGCCTTCCTATATTTCCCGTCAGATGCTGAAAGGTAACCGCCTAGGGCGCAAAACAGGGATTGGCTTCTACCGCTACGAAGCAGGTAAAAAAGCCGAAGCGCCGGTTGCACAGCAGGTACCCGAAGTCAGCGATCTGCCGCCGATCTGGGTGGGGTGTGAGGATACCGCCCTGCGTGAAGAGGTGGGGTCACTGCTGGAGTCGCTTGGGGGACGAGTAGAGCCGGCGGATTCACCCTCAAAAAAAGCGCTCTGCTTGTTGCTGCCCTTTGGTGATGATGCCGTAAGTGCGAGCGAGCACTTCGGGGTCGATCCCGAGCGCACGCTCTGCCTCGATATGCTCCTGGGGCTTAAGCGTCATCGCACCCTGATGATGACACCGGTCACACGACAGGAGATGCGCGACGCGGCTCACGCACTGCTGGCATCGGATGGCGTCGGAGTGACTGTGATTCGTGACAGCGTGGGTTTTGTCTCGCAGCGTATGCTCGCCTCGGTGGTCAACTTGGCCTGCGATATTGCACAGCGTGAAATTGCCACACCTACCGATATCGACAATGCCGTCAGGCTGGGGCTTAACTATCCCCATGGCCCGCTGGCTTGGGGGGATGCGCTGGGTCCGAAGCGGCTGCTTGCCATTCTCGAGCGTATCAACGCGTTGACGGGGGATCCTCGATATCGGCCAAGCCCATGGCTGCGCCGTCGCGCTGCGCTTGGCGTATCACTGTTGCACGAAGCACCGAGCGTTCGGTGATGTCGGAGTTTGATCATGTTGGTTGGAACGAGGTGGTTGCCATGGGGGCGCTGACGGGGATTCGCGTGCTCGACTTGAGCAGGGTGCTAGCTGGCCCCTGGTGCAGCCAGGTACTGGCCGATCTTGGCGCTGATGTCGTTAAGGTGGAGCGTGTCGGACGGGGTGATGACACCCGTGCCTGGGGGCCTCCCTACATGAAAGATGCTCAGGGTAACGAGACCCAGGAAGCCTCGTACTATCAGTCCTCCAATCGCAACAAGCGTTCGGTGGCTGTCGACATTGCCACCGAGAAAGGGCAGGAGGTCGTCCGTGCGTTGGCCGCCGAGAGCGATGTGCTGATCGAGAACTTCAAGGCGGGCTCCTTGACTAAGTATAGACTGGACTATGCGTCGCTGTCCCGAATCAACCCCCGCCTGGTCTACTGTTCCATCACGGGGTTCGGTCAGACGGGACCACGCGCGCAGCAGCCCGGCTATGATTTCATCATCCAGGGAATAGGAGGGCTGATGAGCATCACCGGGGAGCGTGATGGAGTCCCAGGTGGTGGCCCGCAGAAGGTGGGGGTAGCTGTAACCGACGTGATGACGGGGCTGTACTCGGTCATTGCCATTCAGGCAGCGCTACTGGCACGCGAAAATACCGGCCGCGGTCAGCATTGCGACATGGCGCTCCTGGATGTGCAGGTAGCGGCATTGGGCAATCAGGGCCAGAACTATCTAAGCACCGGAGTCTCACCTGGGCGTTACGGTAATGCTCATGCCAATATTGTGCCCTACAACTCCTTTCGTGCCAGCGACAAGGACTTTATCATCGCCTGTGGCAACGATTCACAGTTTGCAGCGCTGTGCGATGCCATCGGATTGCCAGAGCTCTCTGCGGATCCCCGCTTCTCAAAGAATGAAAATCGCGTCAGGAACAGGGATGCGATCACTCAGATTCTCTCAGACCACTTCAAGCGTGATACGGCAGAGTTGTGGGTGGAAAAGATCAGTAAGGTCAAGGTGCCGGTTGGAGTAATTAACGACATTGCTGGTGCGCTTGCTGAGCCTCAGGTAGACGCCCGTGGCATGTTGGTCAACATACCCCACTCCATGAATCCTGACTTCAAGATGGTCGGTAGCCCAATTCATCTTTCCGATACACCGGTGGAGTATAAGAGGCCTGCGCCGCTACTGGGCCAAGATACTGATGATGTGCTTTCCGAATACCTTTGTCTCTCCCCAGAACAGCTGTCGCAGTTAAAGAATGACGGTGTGGTGGGCTGATCCGTTTACCAATGAATCTTGAATTTCACTGAGGAGTGCTTATGAAAGTACTCGTCGCGGTCAAACGCGTCATCGATTACAACGTCAAGATCCGCGTCAAGGCGGACAACTCCGACGTCGATCTGACCAACGTCAAGATGGCCATGAACCCGTTCTGCGAAA
>NZ_JAIRBP010000063.1:0-6101 GCF_021151495.1 Halomonas sp. IOP_31
GTTCGAGACCCTGCCGACACTCGGCGAGGATGACGATCTCGACACGCTGCTCCCCTGGCGCTGGAAAGAGACTCTACCGGTCTGACTCAGGCCCAACAGATGGGGTTCGTGGATCGCTTACAAAATTTCTCAAGAAATCATCTGGTACTCGTTTCTGACCACCAGCACCGTACATATGCGATTCACCCAGCTCTCTAAAAGGCCGAGAGGAAATTACCCGGTAGAGATACTGACCGGTTACCTGTGTTGCATTTGGACGTGCGACTGTAAGTTCAGTCGTACCAAACCCTACCTCCTCACGCAGGCCCCGCATGATAGCTCCCTTGCCATTTTCAAAGCAGGGGGTGATTTTCGCAAAGGTAACGTCGCCTTCGCTGAAGTAAGTGTACCCATCAATTACGTCGCCAATAGGGCGAGATTGTGTAAGATCAAGAGAGCCTTCCTCGCCAACGGCCTCCATCGGAATGAAGCTGACTTCCCTTGTATCCGGCAAGTGTCGAACTTCCGACTTCGAGGGGTTGAGCGTGGCAATAAACCGCATGCGCTTGATTTGCCAATGAACCGGAACCTCCCCCAGCCATTCGACACCGGAGTCCTTGTGCTCGGGATATTGCGGAAAACTCATCTATCCACCTCCGGCCTTGCATTGTTCACGGCGTCCCGCCAGAGCGCTTCGTGTTCCCAGCCTTTCGGAAACCCCATATGGGGCTTGGAGACATGGGAGTATTGATCGAGTAGTGTCACGAGACGCTCGGCCCAACGGCTGGTAGGTGACACGACTTGCATCAGCGATTCCATCACCACCAGCTGCATATAGAGTCGACGGCGCGGGTCGAGACGCTGCTGCGGATGCTCTCTGGAGCCTGTTTCGATCATAGGTGGAATGGAAGGCCAATCCGCCGGGGCTTTCCTGGGCATCTCGGGGCGACTGCCGAACTCCCGGTTCCAGACCCGGCCATGGTGAGCGCAGACGTTGCGCAGGTCGGAGAGACTACGAAACCATGAGCGCAGAACAGGGAGTTTCCAGCCGAAATGGCGCTCGATACGCTGGGTATCCTCGGGAAGCCGCAGCCTGGCCAGCAGGGTCGAGACCTCTTTGAAGGTCAGCAGCTCCACGGCCATCCAGATGGGCGGTTGATTAGGCGCTGCCCAGTACTTCCTGCGATAGTGGGCCAGGAAGGTCTCGATCTCCCGCCCCTTGGCCGCGTTTTCCAGCTTCTCCAACAGCCACCCATGGTTGTAACGGGTGTCAAAGATGCCGGGGTCCAGGTAGCCGTGAGGGCCATGGTGCTCGGCCAGGGTATTGGTCAACTGGTCACGTAGCGCGACCTCCAGCCGCTCGATGGCATCAAGCAGCAGCAATCGCAGCTCGCGATCGAAGACATAGAGTCGCAGCACATCCTCGAATGAGGCGCCCTCCAAGAAGCGGTGCTCTTGGAGGCCTGGCTGGTAGAAGGGGCGCGTGTAGGCTGAAAGGCGGAAATAGCTGATGTTGGCCAAGTAGTGACGTACCCGAGCCTCGTCGGGTATCGCCAGGCCACGGCTGCATAGCGTTGCGATCTGCTCTTCAATGCTGCGCGCAGGCTTGTGGAAGTCGCTCACACACGGCCTCCAGGCACAAAAAACCCGCCAAAGTGTGCTTCCGTGAGAGGCATGGCGGGTGTGTTGCCCGCAATACTAGGCTTTCCAGCAGAAAGCGTCAATGCGAATATCGTGCACAGCGCAGACGTGCGAGGAGAGGACAACAGGCCCATCGTCATGCCGACAGCTCCTCGATCATCGCCTTGATCCGGTCGGTGCAGGCTTTCAGGTCGGCGTCGATCTCGTCCAAAGGACGCGGCGGCACGAACGTGTAGAAGTGCCGGTTGAAGGGAATTTCGAAGCCGACGATACCGATGCGGCCATCCAGTTCGTCGCGTTTGCCTTCGTCGATCCAGGCATCGGGTACGTGAGGCTGCACCTCGCGCTTGAAGTAGTCGAATACCGACTCGTCAAGTGGCACGTTTTCAAAGTCGCGCAGGCTGGTGTCCGGCTCGGGATTGCCATTCTTGTTGGTGCAGATGTCCGCTTCCGAATCGCGCTCGGAGAGGGCGTTGAGAACGGCCTTGAGCGCCGGGGCACCGAGCTTGACGTGCTCTTGTTGCAGTTCGGCCTTGAGCGCGGCTTTCAGGGCCTTGGTGAAGGCGTCACGGTTGCGGTAGAGCGTAGTATCCCCATCCAGCGAGCGGCACGCCGTCAGGATCGCCTGTTGCTCGGCCTCATCAAGCTTCTGGAGGGGCTTCTCGTCGAGAAGCTTGCCGATGCGCTCGGGGCTGGCCTGGAAGTTGAGGCGCAGCGGGCGCTCCACGGTGATGCGCCGATAGCCGAACGCCTCGACCGGGAAGATCTTGCTCTCCTCGGTTTCCTCAAATACCCCGAACAGGCGCACGATCTCTTCGATGTTGCGGTCGTCGATGAACTGGCGCTTGCTGCCCAGCGACTTGCGCATCTTGCTGTAGCGCTCGGTGGCGTTGATCAGCTGCACCTTGCCCCGGCGCTCGTCCGGCTTGCTGTTGGAGAGAATCCACACGTAGGTGGCGATGCCGGTGTTGTAGAACATGTCGGTGGGCAGCGCGACGATGGCCTCGACCAGATCGTGCTGAAGTAGATAACGACGAATCTCGGACTCCCCGCTGCCGGCTCCGCCGGTGAATAGCGGCGAACCATTGAGGATGATGCCGATACGTGAGCCGCCGTCCTCGCGGGGGTCGGCCGCTCCCGGCATCCTGCCTTCCGCGGCACTTGTGCGTCCCTGCACATCGCGCATCTTGCTGACCAGGTGCATCAGAAACAGCAGCGAGCCATCCGACACCCGCGGCAGGCCGGGGCCGAAGCGACCATCGTAGCCGCGCTGCTTGTGCTCGTCGGTAACCTGCTTCTGGACCTTCTTCCACTCTACGCCGAACGGCGGATTGGCGAGCATGAAGTCGAACTTCTCGCCGGCCAGCTGATCGTCGGAGAGCGTGTTGCCCAGCTTGATCTGCGAAACGTCCTGGCCCTTGATCAGCATGTCCGCCTTGCAGATGGCGTAGGATTCGGGGTTCAGCTCCTGACCATGCAGCGAGACGGTGACGTTCTCGCTGACTTGCTGGACGTATTCATCGCTTTCGGAGAGGAAGCCGCCCGTGCCGGCGGTGGGGTCGTAAACGGTGACGATACGGTGCGGACGCAGCTTGTCGTCGCGCCCGGTGAGCGCCAGCGAGGTGGTCAGGTGCACCACATCGCGCGGGGTGAAGTGCTCCCCGGCTGTGTCATTGGAGCTCTCGGCGAACTTGCGGATCAGCTCCTCGAAGATCACGCCCATGCCGTAATTGCTGATACGTTGGGGATGTAAATCAATGCTCGCGAAACGCTGCATCACCTGATAGAGCAGGTTGCTGGCGCTGAGTTGCTGGACAAATTCCTCGAAGTGGAAGTGTTCGAAGATCTCGCGGGCGTCCTGGCTGAATGCCTGCACATAGCTCATCAGGTCGTCGGCGGGCTGGGTATCGGAGAGCGTGGCCAGACTCAGCGGCGAGGCGTTGAAGAACGGCTGACTGGCGGCGCGCAGCAGCAGCTTCTCGCGCACCGCCTCGGGTTTGCTGACGTGTTCCTGAGCGGCATCCAGAACCTGCACCTTGGTTGGCTCAAGCACGCACTTCAGGCGGCGCAATAGCGTGAACGGCAGGATGATGCGCCCGTACTGAGATTGTCTAAAATCGCCGCGCAGCAGGTCGGCGACGGACCAGATGAAGGCGGCCGTCTGAGAATGGCTTTCGGTGCTCACTGAATGTTCCCCGATGTCGATGCTGTGCTTCGCTGTAACGTCATGATACAGGGCTAAGGCCACTTAACGGCAAGCTGACTAACCGACCTCAAGAGCGATATGAAGTGGTCCAATTGGAGCGGACACCCCGATAAGCCTCATAATGGAGGCAGTGGAGGTGTTCATGAACAAGAAGACTCGACGTCGGTTTTCCGGTTAATTCAAGGCGGAGGCGCAGCGGGTGGCGCGGATCGACCAGAGTGTCTTCAAGCGCGTCGATCACGCCACTGCTGTCGAGGGCTTCACGCAGCAGCAAGGCGCCGCTGTCGCTGGTGGTGCGCTGGCCAAGCTCAACGCGAATGGACCCGTGGCAGGGCGGAATCCAGGGAGATACGCTTTCACCCATGGCGGATGGTCATCTGAAGTCAGGTTGTTGTAATAACTCACTAATTTATAAAAAGAAAACCACTCGCCATCTCATTTCCAGGCCGCCCTCATGAATAAGCCGGGATGAATAGCGACCCCCTTGCCGGCAACGCAAGGGCGGGGCCACAAGGCCCCGCCCTTGCGTTGCCGCCGACCCTTATTGGGTGGCGGCGTGAAGCATCACGTTGAAGAGGTAGTTCTGCTCGATCTGGCCGTCGATCAGCTGCGACCACGGCCCCTTGGCGTAAACCGCCACATCCGCGGGCGAGTGGGACTCGGAGTCCTGCGGGATCAGTGCAAGCTGCTGATAGTCCAGCGCGGTTGCTTCTTGCTGGGTCACCACCGGGCGCCCCCCGTCAGGCCCGGCAGGCGCGCCTTCAGCGAGAATCGAGCTTTCCCCGTCGCCATACACGGCGGCGGTGTAGGGCTTGCCGTCCCCGGCCAGGTTGGGCTCGTCCAGCGCCTCGATGCCCTCGTTGTTGACCTGCATGCAGAGGCCGAGAATGTTCGAGCCGCGCCCGCAATAGCCGTTGAAGGCCAGCCCGTGGCTATGGTCGGCGGTGACGATGATCAGCGTGTCCTCGTCGTTGGTCATCTCGTCGACCAGTGCCACCGTGCGCGCGAATTCGGCTCCGTCCGTCACGGCGCGGGCGAGGTTGGTGCCGTGGTTGGCGTGGTCGACGCGTCCGCCCTCGATCTGCATGAAGAAGCCATTGTCGCCGGCCTTCGCCTGAAGATTCTTCAGCGCGATCCGGGTCATCTCCGAGAGCGACGGCTCGTCTTCGCGGTCGGCCTCGTAGGCCATGTGGCTGCTTTCGAAGAGCCCCAGGATCGGGGCTGAGCCGTCGGTAGGCAGATCGGCGGCCGTCGCGGCGTTCCAGGCATAGGCGGCGCCCATCTTCTTGGCTGCGTCGATCAGGTTGCGCCCGTCCTGACGGCGGCCGTCGTCGCCCTCGTCGCCCGTCGCGTCGGCAGGAAGGAAGCTGCGGCGCCCGCCGCCCATGGCGACATCGATGCGGCCGGCCTTCATCGCCTCGAGGAGCTGATCGGCGATATCTTTCTGGGTACTGCAGCCTTCGGGCACGGACGCCTCGAAGTCGCGGTCCACGCTGTGGGCGTAGGCTGCCGCAGGCGTGGCGTGGGTGACGCGCGTGGTGGTAACGATGCCGACCTCCTTGCCGAGATCGGTGAAGACCTCGGAGGCCGTTGCGACCGCGTTGCCCGGCAGGGTCGAGCAGTCGCCGCGATTGACGTTGGCGTTGACGCCCAGCACCCCGATGTCGGTCTTCACGCCGCTCATCATGGCGGTGCCGGTGCCCGCCGAGTCCGGCGTCTGCGCGTTGACGTTGTAGGTCTTGACCAGCCCGGCGGACGGAAATTGCTCCTGAGGCAGCGCGTAGTCGTCGCCGTAGCCGCCTGCCTGCTGGCCCATGAAGACGCGCGTGGCATAGTTGGTGGCCACGCCGTTGCCGTCGGCGATCATGATGATCACGTTCTTGGCGGTGTTGGTGTTCGGCTGCTGGGCCAGTTCGGCGTCAAGGCGCTTCTGACCGGCCTTGTACCAGTCGCTGTCGGCCTGGGGAAGGTCAACCTCCTGCGCCAGGACCGGCGTGGCGGCAAGAGTGGCGGCAAGTGCGATATACGAGGCTTTCATGGGCCCCCTCCTGTTTCAACGAGTGATTGCTACGTGAAGCCCGGCGTGCCCAATCCCGGCCCCGGTACCAGGCACGGTAATCAGCGGATGTAACAATCGTGTGAATGCAACAGGTTTTGTAACTATTCAGCTCATGCCGCCTGATCCTGGTCGTCCTGTCGCATGAAGGTGGGCACCTCGCCGGCAAACAGTTGCTCCAGCGCCGTATGCGCCGCCATGCCTTGCTTGACCGCGGTC
>NZ_JAIRBP010000064.1:0-5842 GCF_021151495.1 Halomonas sp. IOP_31
CTCGCACCTCTACCTGCTCGGCGGGGAGAGCTATCGGCTGAAGCAGAAGGCGCTCAGCTGACGATCACGGGTGGGTCATTTTTGTTGGCCACTGGTGGGTCACTTCTGATGGCCATTGACAACCGGTCGGACAGACGATAGACCTCTTCCATGCGGTGAGAGATGTAGATGATCGCGATGCCCTCGCGCTTGAGCCCTTCTATGACCCTGAAGAGGTTTTCGGTCTCGCGGCTCGACAGCGAGGTCGTCGGCTCGTCCATCACGATGATTCGGGCATCGGTGGATAAAGCTCTTGCGATTTCCACGAGCTGGCGCTCACCCAGGGACAAGCGGCTCACGGGCGTCTCGGGAGAAAAGCCGATGCCCAGCCTGTCGAGAATCGGCCGTGATTCCGCTTGCATGGCGTGACGGTCGACGACACCGACGCGCGCCTTTTCCGCGCCCAGGAATATGTTTTGCGCCACCGTCAGGTTCGGCGCCAACGAGAGCTCCTGATAGATGACGGCGATGCCGTGAGCCTTCGAGAGCCGGGTATCGCCGGTCGGCATCACGCGGCCCGCGACGCGCACTTCGCCACCGCTGTCGGGAGCGAGGGCACCTGACAGGACTTTCATCAGGGTGGACTTTCCCGCGCCGTTCTCGCCCATGAGGGCATGCACCTCACCGGCCCAGGCGGTCAGCGCCACGGACTGCAGCGCCTTGACGCCTCCGAAGGTCTTGCAAATGTCGGTCATCTCCAGGAGAGGTTCATCGCTCTTGTTCATCAACGCCTCCCGCCGTCTTGGCGATCGTGTAGCGAACGCCTTGGCTCTCCAGCAGCTTTGCATCGTTGTCGTCGAGGCCGTCGTCGGTGATCAGGTGCGACACACGCCGGAAGGGCAGTGCCACGAGGGGAGGGGACTCCTTGAACTTGCGGCTATCGACGAGAAGCACGACTTCGTTGACCCGGTCGGCGAAGTGCTGCACGAAATGGACAAGCAGCGGATGGGATTCGAGGATGCCCTGCGCGCCGACCCCGAGGGCGCCGACAAAGAACTGCGAAGCGAAGAAGGTCTGGTCGTCGCCGGCCGGATCGTGCAGGATCCCCGGCTCGCGATGCAGGTCGCCGCCGCCCAAGGTCAACTGGCAGCTTCCGAACTCGGACAGATAGGCGGCCAATGGCATCGAGTGCGTCAGGATGCGCACGTTCCAGTCGGCAATGAGCACGCCGAAGTGGAAGCAGGTCGAACCGGCGTGAACGACGATCAAGCTGCCTTCGCGTACCCGCTGGCTGGCCTCGCGGGCAATGGCCCGCTTGGCGTCGACGGCGATGTCGCGGTTGTCGGAAAAGGGCAGGGCGACGGCGCGCTGGTGCGCCGACTCGATGGCAGCGATACCGCCGTACACCTTGCGTGCCAGTCCCGCTTCGTCCAGCTTGTCGATGTCGCGGCGTATGGTGGCCGCCGAAACGCCCAGCATGTGCGTTAACTCTTTCACCGACATGAAAGGACGTTCTTGAAGGATCAGCTCGATCTTGGCTTGGCGCGCATACTCGCTCATGAATTGGCCTGAATGATTCTGCTTGTTCATAGGTGATTGAGAATCATCATATGCGCGGACGAGGGGTTTTGCGCATTGAACTTTATGCGCGAGACTTTGGTATGGGTGATCGAGCCGGATCGTCACGGCGAGTCGCGTGAGGGAAGACCTTCATGGGCGCCCGCGTTGCGCTCCGGGCGGGCTCCCGGGCGGTTGCGGACTCGGGCGCCGCCGGGTCGGATGAGGCGGTTTCGCGGTTTCGCGGTGTCCCGGGCAGGAGGGCTTGGCGGATGCCCGGCTCATCTCGCACCCGGCCAGGTGGCCCGCGCAAGCCGGGACGCCTGCTTCTGCAGGGCCGGCCTCAGGTGTCCGTGTCTTCCCGGGCGGAGAGGCGCGGATCCTCGGTCTCCTCGTCGAGCCAGGTGCCGCAGCGCCGGCAGTAGCGGGCGTCGTGATCGTGGCGGTCGAGGCCGCAGCCGGGGCAGGCCTCGTTGGAGTAGCGCTGTTCGCGCAGCGAGCGAATCACCTCGGCGGAGAACACCCCGGTGGGCACGGCGATGATCGAGTAACCGACCAGCATGACCATCATCGAGATGAACTGCCCCAGCGGGGTGACCGGGGTGATATCGCCATAGCCCACCGTGGTCAGGGTGACCACGCCCCAGTAGACCGCCATGGGGATGTTGGTGAAGCCCGCTTCGGGGGGCTCGATCAGATACACCACGCTGCTGAAGATGATCACGATCATCAGCACGGCGAACAGGAACAGCAATATCTGATGCCAGCTTCTCTTCAGGGCATCGATCAGCAGCCGGCCCTCGCCGACGAACTGCATCAGCCGCAGTACGCGGAAGATGCGCAGCACACGCAGCAGCCTCACCACCAGCAGCGACTGGCCCCAGGGGAACAGCAGGGCCAGCCAGGTGGGCAGGATCGACAGCAGGTCGACCACGCCGTAGAACGACGTCAGGTACTTGAGGGGCCGCTCCAGGCAGTACAGGCGGGTCGCCAGTTCCAGCGTGAACAGTAGCGTGAAGACCCACTCCGCCTCGTAGAAGAGCGTGCCGAACGCACCGTGATAGCCTTCGACGCTATCCAGCATGACCACGGCCACGCTGGCCAGGATCATCAGGATCAGTACGACATCGAAGCCCTTGGCCAGGCGGCTGTCCGACTCGAAGATGACCTGAAATAGCTTTGTGCGCAGGCCTGCCTTGGCAGGTCGTAAAGAAGACAAGGGCGCTCTCCTGTCAATGTGGTCGCTCGTCGGGGAAGGCGCGTCTACTTCTTCCAGAACGTGGGCGTGAACAGCACGATCACGGTGAGGATCTCCAGGCGTCCCATCAGCATTCCAATGCTCAGCAGCCACTTCGCCGCATCGGGCAGCGAGGCGAAATTTCCGGCCGGTCCGATCACGTCGCCGAGCCCGGGACCGACGTTGGCCACTGCCGTGGCCGCGCCCGAGAGCGCGGATACCATGTCGAGTCCCAACATGGCCAACCCGAGGGCGAGACCGGCGATCGTCAGGAAGAAGAAGAACGAGAACGCGATAACCCCCCTGATCACTTCATCCGGCAAGCGTCGCCCATTGTAGCGTTGGGGAAAAGTGCCGTTGGTGTGCACCAGAAAACGCAACTGATTGGTCAGCATGACCTGGCCGATCTGGAAGCGGAATATCTTCATGCCGCCGCTGGTCGAGCCGCTGCAGCCGCCGATAAAGGTCAGATAGAAGAACGCGACGATGAACAGTGCGCCCCAGGTCGTATAGTCTTCAGAGGCGTAACCCGTCGTGCTGACGATGGAGGTCACGTTGAAGGTGACCTGGGTCAGCGCCGCAAAAGGCTCCGTGCCCTGGGCGATCCTGTAGCCGGTAAGAATCGTTATGGCAACCAGCAGCAGGTAACAGAGGCCGATGACCTGCTGGTCTCGCCAAAGCGCGCTGCGGGTTTCGCGCAGCGCGCGTATGTAAATGACGAAGGGCAGTGAGGCGCAGAACATGAACAGCGAAGCCAGCCAGAGTATTTGCGGCTGGTTGCTATAGGCGCCAAAGGATGCATCGGTATTGGCGAAACCGCCCGTGGCGACCGTGGTCATGGCATGCACGATGGCATCGAGGGGAAGCATGCCGGCCAGCCAGTAGGAGATCGTCACGATACCGGTGAAGCCCAGATAGATGGCTCCAGTCGCCTTGGCGATCCCACCCGCACGGGGCAACACCTTGTCTGACCAATCGGAGGACTCCGTCTGGAACAGGCGCATCCCGCCGACCTTCAAAAACGGCAGGATGGCGATCGCCATGACGATGATGCCGATGCCGCCCAGCCACTGCATCATGCCTCGCCAGAGCTTCAGCCCGTCCGTCAATCCATCGATGCCGACCAGGATGGTGGAACCCGTCGTGGTGATGGCGGAAACGGATTCGAACACGGCATTGGTCAAGGAGAGATAGGGCGTACCCAGAATGAAGGGCAGGCTGGCGAAGCTGGAGATCATCACCCAGCTCAGGGTAGTGAGGATGAACATCTGGAGGGGCTTGAGCTCGATGGGGATGCCGCGGGTCAATACCAGCGTGGGCAATGCAACCGCCAGGATGATACCGATCGACAGCGCGAACGCCTGGGCTTCCAGAGCGCCCTGCAGGGTCAGGAGGATCAGCGGAGCCAACATGAATAGCGCCAGCACCAGCAGCAGCACGGCCAGTATTTTCGCGACCGGGGCGATTGCGTGAACCGCCTTCGAGGCATGCCGTCGAGTCAGGCTGGGCAAAGGAGGATCTCCTGTGGTCTATTTGCCCGCAACGCCATGTAGGCCGTTCATTGGGCTGGCTTAAAAATAGCTTGCTTTGACCTGTAAAAGGCGTTCGATTTCCTGGATGCGACGCTTATCGAGAAGGAAGAGTATGAGGTGGTCGTCGGTTTCGATGACGACGTCGCTGTGGTCCAGAATGACCTCGTCACCTCGAGCGATGGCACCGATCATTGTTTCGGCGGGAAGCGGAATGTCCTCTATTCTGCGGCCAACCACTTGCGACGAGTCTGCATCGCCATGGGCAACGGCCTCTATGGCCTCGGCCGCACCGCGGCGCAGCGAATGAACCTTCGCCACATCGCCACGCCGAACATGCTTCAGTATGCTGCTGATGGTCACTTGCTGCGGAGAGATGGCGATGTCGATTCTGTCGCCCTGGATGAGCTCGACGTAGGCCGGGTCGTTGATCAGGGTCAGGACCTTTTGCGCGCCGAGTCGCTTGGCCAGCAGCGACGACATGATGTTGTCTTCGTCGTCGTTGGTCAGCGCGCAGTAGATATCGCAGTCGTCGATGTTTTCCTCGACGAGCAAGTTCTTGCGCGTCGCGCTGCCGTTGAGCACGACCGTTTCCGTCAGGCGCTCGGCCAAGGTCTGAGCGCGCGCCGCGTCGATCTCTATCAGCTTGACATGATGGTCGCCTTGCAGCTTTTTTGCGAGTCGCTCGCCGATGTTGCCGCCGCCGGCGATGATCACACGACGATACCCCTGTTCCGCCCTGCGCAACTCCTTCATGACCGCGCGAATATCCTTGCGGGAGGCGATGAAGAAAACCTCGTCATCCGTTTCTATAACGGTGTCGCTATGCGGGGTGATCCCTTTGCCGCGGCGATAGATGGCCGCCACGCGTGTGTTCACGCTGGGTAAATGCTCTCTCAAGGTGGAGAGTTCCTTGCCGACCAGGGACCCGCCGTAGATGGCCTTGACGGCGACGAGCTGGACCTTGCCCTTGGCGAAATCGAGCACCTGCAGGGTGCCGGGGAATTCGAAAATGCGATAGATGCTATCGGTGACGAGTTGCTCGGGGCATATGGTAAGCTCGATTCCCAGCGCCCGTTCCGAGAATAGTTCGTCGTGCGCCAGGTAATCATTGTCGCGCACGCGCGCTATCTTGGTCGAGGCGTTGAAGAGGGTATTGGCGACCTCGCAGGCCAGCATGTTGAGCTCGTCGGAATCGGTGACGGCGATCAACAGGTCCGCCTCATCGCATCCCGCTTTCCTGAGTACGCTCGGATGAGACACCTTGCCCTCTACGGTGCGTATGTCGAGTCGCGCGGTGAGATCGCTCAGCCGGCTGGCAGAAATGTCGACGACGGTAATTTCATTACCTTCACGCGCCAGGTACTCGGCCAGGCTGCTGCCAATCTGATCCGCACCCAGGATAACGATCTTCATAAGTTGTAACTATTCAGGTGGTTCTGAATTAGGGTCGCCAACCACCTGATTTCTCTGGCATAGTACGCACATCCGCCCACTACGCCATGCGGTGACATGACCATCAGCGACATCAACGTCGACG
>NZ_JAIRBP010000065.1:0-5422 GCF_021151495.1 Halomonas sp. IOP_31
TGTGTCTCGACGCTGGGTAATTGATCAAAACGTGACCGATTCTTGCTGAATCCAGCATGAAGAGCTGGCCTGATCACTCAGCAGGCCGAACTCGCGCCAATGGTGCAATATTCAGGCTAGTGCCTCCCTGAAGGCATCCAGAAAGAAACTCGCCTTTAAGCTGTGAGCTTTCATTCGAGCATCCAACTAGGGAAAATACGCTAAGTAGGGAGAAGCCCAGCAAAGTGGGGGCCGAAAATCTCATTGCCATCACCCTCTAGCCCAACACCAGAGCACAGCCCAATGCCACCCCAATGCCGAGACCAATAAGCTGTGGCCCCACCAGCCAGAAGAGCTTGATGCCGAGCAGGCTGAAGAAGCCGCCGCTCGTGAACACCATATCCGGATGAACGAACCGACGAAGCATATCGCCGAGCAGGGCGCCCACTACTCCGAACACGGAACCCAGCAGTCCAGCCAGTAGTTTCGCGAAAAAGCTGGCTCCCAATACCATCGGCGATGTATTGAATGTCAGCACTACGAACGAGACGATGATGGCGGCAATTCCCCAGCCCACCATAGCAGGACTAAGGGAAGATACTGGCGAATTACTAGCCGCCTTGTGATTTCCTTGTGACTCCATGTCATGACCTCATTGAAGATGAAACATTACAGGCAGCTGGAAGCTACCAAGCAGATACGCAGCTGTTTTGGGGGCTGTCCAGCGGTGCTATGACGCTTTCGATGTTTTTCGTAGGCAACCGGGAGCGGATGCCGCCAGCACTGATGTAGAGGTTGTTGGCTTGCCGAAGGGCTTGCCAGAACCCGGGAAAGAGGTCTCCACACACACGGCAGTCGGTATAGAAAGGATTATTGTAAACCTCGCCATCAATGATGACGTCAAAGCCTTCTCCTCCTGACAGGGTGTCTGAGTGATAGCTCTTTCCCTCAATCGTAGCGGTAGCACTGATATAGCCGCCCGTTGAGCTTCCATCCTGGTAGTCAGGGCATGAAACAAGGAGGCTGTTGCGGTTGCCATCGTCGACCGCATACTCCGTCGTCCCCATTGCCCAGCCACTTGTCCATTCATATGTGCCGGCCAAGGCCGGACCACTCAAGACCCCAAAAGCAAGCAATGTCCAAAGAAACCGCCTTTCCATATATGAATTCTCCTTTTCTGAACTCTTCCTCTTAGGGGGTGAGCCGTTTTTGGATTTCCCTATCTCACTCAACAGGATAGGGTCAACCCTCTAGGGTATCGGCTGCCCGCGCGCGAACTTTAGTGAGAAAAAATGCTAGTGATCAAAGTGCCAGCCATCTTAAGAAATGCTCCTTGCATGGGCTGAGCCAAACCTGCCTGGGCAGCTATGCGTCAACTGCGTCAGGGTGTGGCAGATCTAGAGCGTCATTCGCAATGACATGAGTACCTCCATAAACAGCACGCCCGGCCTTCTGCGGGGCCGGGCGCTATGCCGTGGTAGGGGAAAAGCGAGGTAGAGAGCTCAGAATGCCGTTCAGGCCACCAGCGCAAGAGCAGACTCCAGCGCCTTGTCCTTGAGGCCAGCGCCCTGGCCGAACCAGGCGGAGTCCATGCGGTAGTCGTTGCTGCGGGCGCGCTTCTCGTGGTCCACGTACTCGGTGACCGCGTTGAGCAGGCCCCAGGCGGTGCCTCGCGCCGTGCACAGCTGAGAACCGCGCCCCTCGCCCTGATAGAGCTTCTGGACGCGATTGAGGGCGCGAACGTTGGGTAGCTTGGACGGATCGTCCAGCGGCGCCTCGGCGTTGCAGATCACCGACTGGAAGTAGGTCCTCGCTTCTTCCTGGCTGACCTTTCGCTCGGCCAGAGTCTTCAGGCGATACATGAAGTCGTCCCACTGCGACACGGAGATCCCCAGCTGCTGCTTGACCAGCTGCGGACGGAACTCGGTGCTGTGCGGCACCTTCACGCCCTGCGAGGTGCCATCAACGGCAATGGTCAGGGTGTTGTTGCAGACCACCCGCACGGACGTCGGAGTGGCGACGGTAGCCAGTGAACCGTCGCAGGAGGTGGCCAGCAGCAGGTAGTCGTTGACCTGGTCCTGGCCCTTCAAGGCCCCGCCCAGACCACTTTTCGCCAACGCCCAGAACTTGCGACCACCCTTGAGCACGCCGGCGGTCTCCAATTCGTAACCGGCGTACTCGGTCAGATCCCGGTAAAACTCCAGGACCTCCTCGGGCTGGACCACCTTGTAGCGCTGGGAGACCACCGATAGCGGAGACCGGGTATCGGAGCGATAGAGGACCTTCTGCTCCGGGAAGGAGTGGATGCTACCCAGGTGGCCTGAGCCATCGGTGATGAAGCGCACCGGGGATTCCTCGATGTGCCAGTCCATGCCGGCCTGCTGCCGCCAGACCTCCAGCGGTTGGTGACGGGAGAGCTGCTGACCCAAACCATGCCAGGGGGTATCGCCGACGTAGGCCATGTGTTCGATCAGGTGTGCCATGGTGAAAGCTCCTTGTGAGTCGCGCACGGCATAACGGCCCGCTCCCCAAGGAAGCAGGCCGACCGTGAGCTTGTAGAGAGAGAATCGTGGGGTCATCGCCTAGCAGCGATGGATTCGTGAGACAGGCCGTCAGGGATCAATCGACATGAGGACGAAAGGTGTGGCCGCAGGCCCGGCACTCGAGATTGTCGAGCACCTGGCTATCCAGCTCGCTGCCGAGGCGAGCCCCGGCGACGCCGCCCGCCGTGCCACCGACCAATCCACCAAAGACGGCGCCAGCGATGCTTCCGACGGCGATCCCTACCGGACCGCCTACTGCGCCAACCAACGCGCCGGCCTCGGCACCACTCCAGGCACCAGCCGCCCCACTGGCGGTGCCGGCCACCGCACCCGTGGTGCCACCTACCTTCCGACCATGATGGCGCGACACCACCCGCGATGCGCCACAGCTGGGACAAGACATCGTCATTGAACTGCCTCCTCAAAATAGAAAAAAGAGAATCAAAGCCATCCATCTATGGCTTCAAGGAGGTAGTACAGGTTTGAAAAATTATTGATTCGAATATCCGGCAGACCAGGAATCCTATACGGCGGCACCGTGCCATCCAGGTCTCATTTGCGCCTATTCAGCGCCCGATCCGGCAGAGATGTATTTTTTTACATCGCTGAGTTATGGGTTGAGCGGTAAGTGAAAGGCAGTCTGAAATACATCACAGCGAGACAAAGATGGCGACATATTTGATGCATCGCCTTGATGTATTGTGCGAGTAATTAAGCAAGGAGGATTTCAGGTAAAACCTTGTAGTTTTGTTTTGTTTAAAGGGGGTGGCTAGCAATTAAGAGGTTTTTTAGTTTAGGGTAAGTTAGTATTGTCTAGTAATTATTATTGCAATGCATTATTTTTGATTGGTGGTGATGCACTGCTGGGTGGCTGCTAGTAAAACCCATGTGACCATGAAGGGTCACAATGCTGCCTTGTTTAGTGTCTAACTTACATTGTCTCTGGGGAAAGAGGCTTGTTAACTAAATACGAAGGAGTTTTATCATGAAGCCTGCACCATCACGTCTTGCCGAAAATACTAACCTAAATCTAATATACGATCCCATTTATCAACCTGAGCCTGGTGTGGTTTTGCCAATACAAACCAGTAAAGGACCATTGGTGGAAGATTACCTGTATCGCCTGTATCGTGTGATTTGTCAAGCCATTGAAGATCATAAGCGTGTACTCGCCTGTCGATTCGACTTAACCCTTCCACATGGCGTGCCTCTGCCAGAAGATGCCGCTACCAATGGTCCAATTAATCGATTCCACAAGTCATTAAATTCCAAGATTGCTCATGACAGAAAAATGAAACAAGCTCAGGGTATTCCTCATGGCTGTCGTGTGCGTTACGCCCGTGCACGGGAGATAAGTCAGGACGGGATGCCCCATTACCATGTTCTACTACTGTTGAACCTACATGCCTACTACACCCCCGGGAATTGGAATTATGAAGGGAAAAATTTGTTCTGGCGTGTAGCTGAAGCCTGGGCCAGTGCCTTGCAGGTTTCCTTAGAGGACGCAGTAGGGCAAGTTAGATTGTGTCGCTCTTCAAACACGTCGTGCTATTATTTGGAGCCGGCTAACGGGTATCAGGGTTTGCCCGCTCTATTTGAGTGGTCCAGTTACCTCTGCAAGGCACATTCTAAACAATACGGAGGCCATGTTCATGCCTTTGAGACTAGTCGAAGATAAAAAATATTTATTCTAATTGAGGCTTTCTGAGCAATCAGAGATTCAAGTTTCTTAAAGTGCCCCCCATTATTTCGTCAAGCATTATTTTCTTGCATGACCTATCTTATGTGCGGCGGTGCCGTTGTTCTGTCGCCTCTTTTTGTCTCTCCATCTGCTGACCACAATTGGAAAAGGAGATATCTCATGTCGCAATGTTTCCATGATGAAGACCTATTTGCTGCTTCTCTGCGAGAGCGGTTCCCAGAGCATGCTGATAGAGTCATGGCGAAGTCAGGATTACCGATCCGTGAAAAGGCGAGATCATATCCTGCGCAATCGCTGACACATTCTTTCTCTCAGACTGACGACTCAGTTTCCACAGCAAACCCTAATTCATCGGACGCAGTGCTTCAATGTTATCAGAGCACAACCACACAGGCTGAAATAACAGTCGGGGAGTTGCGATGCCTGTCAAGCTTGTTGGAACCTGGAATCAGGCGGCTTCTAATCGCTGATCGCGTTGAACCAGCGGGTCTTCTCGGTCCGGGTTCAGCCAGACCGTACGGCGCGGTGTCCAGTTGCGGGTGGCACTGCTCCACCGCCCGGGATGTTGTCGTTTCGCCTCGGCATAGATGGCATCTCGCCTTGCCAGCACCTCGTTATCCTGGCCGGCATGCCGCTCACCCGGGGTGACGAACCGTATGGCGCTGTGGCGGTGCTCGTGGTTGTACCAGTGCACGAATCGCGTCACCCATTGCTGCGCCGCTGACAGGCTCTCGTAGCCATCCATCGGGTAGTCGGGCCGGTACTTGCAGGTCCTGAACAGCGACTCCGAGAAGGCGTTGTCGTTGGAGACCCGGGGGCGGCTGTACGACGGGGTGATGTTTAACCGCTGCAGCGTCGCCTGGAGCGTCGAGCCTTTCATGGCGGAGCCGTTGTCGGCGTGTAATACCAGTGGCTGGTTGATGCAGCCTTCGCGCAGCACGGCACGCTGGATGACCTCGCTGCTGTTGGCCATGGACTCCTGGTCGAAGACCTCGGCATCGACGATCTTGCGGCTGTAGATATCGACGATCATGTACAGGTAGTAAAACTGCCCACGCACCGGGGTCGGTAAGTAGGTGTAGGGGTCGAGCCGGGGCGCCCTGCCAACCTTTCAGCTGGTGGTTTCCCCGGCCCGCCCTCCGAACCGGACATGCGACTCTCACCGCATCCGGCTCTCCACAAGGTTATGCCAGTGTTT
>NZ_JAIRBP010000066.1:0-5171 GCF_021151495.1 Halomonas sp. IOP_31
CCCGATCACGGGCTCGCGGGTACCGCAACGAGGGCTACTTCATCACCATGATCTATCTGATTGGCAGCCCGGTGGGGAGCCTGCTGGATCAGGCCAAATCCACATGAAACGACGAAGAGCCAACTAAAGTCGGGTTTCCAGCGTTGGATCGATCACAGTAGTCTGGCTGTGTAAATTGCGAATATATGTTCGTCAGACGAACATATGGCATGAGCACTCTATGCCCACGAGGAGTCCATCATGAAGAAGTTTCTAAACGCCCTGTGTGCCGCCACCTTCGGCGGTGCCGCCGCACTCTCTCTCTCCGTGTCTACCGCACAGGCGCAGGAATGGCCCACAGACGATGTGCGCTTGATCGTGCCGTATGCCCCGGGGGGTACCACCGATGTGCTGTCGAGACGCGTGGCCGATTTGCTACAGGAAGAACTCGACACCAATGTGGTGGTGGAGAACCGCCCGGGGGCCGGCTCCACTGTGGCTACCGGTCGTCTGGCCCGAGGTGGCCGCGATGTTGATCACACTATCCTGATGGCTTCTCCGGGCCACGCCATAGGTCCTGCTATTTACCCTAACCTCGCCTATGATCCGGTCGAAGACTTTGTGTTCATCCAGAACATGATAAACATTCCCAACGTGATGGTGGTCCCGGCTGACAGTCCCTACAATAGCGTGCTTGAATTCGTAGAGGCGGCGAAGAAGCAGAACATGACATTCAGCCACAGCGGCGTGGGAAGTTCTATTTACATGTCCGGTGAGCTGTTCAAGTCGCTGACCAAAACTAACATGACCGCGGTGCCCTTTGCCGGTAGTGGCGCTGCGCTGCCGGCCCTGTTAGGTGGTGACGTCGATGTCGCTTTCGAGAACATGCCCACTGTGTACTCTTACATTCAGTCCGGTGACCTGAAGGCGCTGGCGGTGACCTCCGCTGAACGTTCAGATTACCTGCCCGAAGTGCCGACCCTGAAGGAGATCGGCAAGTATAACCTCGACCAGTTCGTTACCACTGCTTGGTTTGGTCTGATCGCTAATAAGTCCTTCCCAGAAGAAGCGATCACTACCATGCAGAAAGCGCTGCAGAAAGTGATGGAGCGCGAGGAGTTCACCAGCTTCGTCGAACAGTTGGGTGCGAAGAAAGGTACTCTCGCTGGTGATGACTTCAAGGCCTTCGTTGCCGATGAGGTTGCGCGCTGGGACGAAGTAGCAGCTGAAGCAGGTATTCGCCAAGAGTAAGTCTTTGGTAACTACATAGCATGGTGAGGCGAGGGCCCCGGCCCTCGCCTCAATTGGTTTCTGTGTAGAGCATATTATGTCGAGAGGATATCCCCGATGAAGTCTCATTCTACCGGCGGCGCGCTGATCAAGGATCCGTGGGATGTGGTCGTGGGGGTAGTGTTGCTGGGCTTTGCCCTGCTTCTGCTGTTCTATCTGATCCCCAACTACATTGGCCAGCCGCCCATCATGCAGAACCCGATGATGTCACCGCGCTGGTTGCCAACCATCGTCGGCTGGCTGCTGTTGGTGTTCTCATTACTGCTGATCACCCAAGGGGTGTTGGTCGTTGACGATGGAGAGGATAGCGGACGGCGTTTCGAACGCGGGCCATGGCTTCGCTTCGCCCTGATGGTATTGGCACTGGTGGTGTATGTCGGCTTTTTTGAACTGCTGGGCGCAATTTTCAGTGGCATCCTCGCTACCCTGCTGCTGTTCATCGCTCATCCGGTACGTACTTGGTGGGTCTACAGCTTGGTCATTGTCTTCCCAGTGGGCGTATCGCTGCTTTTTACCGAAGTCATGAACGTACCGCTGCCGATGTTGCCGTTCTGACCCGGCGGCCATCCCTCAAGATCTGGTGTCTTTATGGAAAACATTACTGAAGTACTGCAGCTGTTTCTGGCCGTAGAAAACTTCTTGGCGATTGCTGTGGGTGTGGTAGTAGGTGTCACAATCGGCGCCATCCCCGGACTCACCGCCACCATGGCGGTGGCCTTGGCGCTACCTTTTACCTTTTCTATGGAGCCGGTAGCGGCCATCCTGTTGCTGGTGGGTATCTATAAAGGCGGCATGTACGGCGGTTCGATCACCGCTATCCTAATCCGCACACCGGGTTCGCCGGCCTCAGCCTGCACATTGCTCGATGGCTATCCGCTGGCCCAGCAGGGGGAAGCGAAGAAGGCGCTGAAAATGGCGCTCTACTCGTCGGTGATCGCGGATTTCATCTCCAATATCGCACTGATTTTTTTTGCCGCCTATTTGGCAAAAATTGCGCTCAACTTCGGCGCGCCAGAGTTCTTCTGGCTGATCTGCTTTTCTTTGACCATCATCATTTCGCTTGCAAGTGGTTCGATGATCAAGGGGCTGATTGCGGCACTGCTGGGCATCTTGCTTTCGCTGGTGGGGCTGGACTCAGTATTCGGTTCGCAGCGGCTGACCTTCGGCAACTACAACCTGATGGATAGTATCTCGTTCATCCCGCTGCTTATTGGTCTGTTCGCGATCCCTGAAATCATCGAATTCTATCGCAAGAAAGTGGTGCCTCATCTGCGTGCCAAGGCGAGTGGTGCCGGGATCACGATGACCGAACTCAAGCGCAGTCTAAAAAGCATTGTGAGAGGTAGCCTGATCGGTGTGGCCATCGGCGCTCTTCCGGGTACCGGGGCGACCGCAGCAGCTTTCATCTCATACAGCGATGCCAAGCGACGTTCGCCCCACCCAGAACGTTTCGGCAAGGGTGAGGTGGAAGGTGTGGCCGCCTCCGAGGCTGGCAATAATGGCGTGGCCGGGGCCACCTTGATCCCGCTGTTGTCATTAGGGATTCCCGGTGACGTGATCACGGCCATTATCCTGGGCGCTTTCATGGTTCATGGCCTGACTCCAGGCCCGCTAATGTTCCAGGAGAATCTGTCGCTGATCTATGCGCTGTTCCTCGGTATCATGCTCAGCTCCGTGATCCTGCTGTTCGTGGGTAACGCGGCAATCCGTTACTTCTCTTTGATTGCTGATATTCCTAAGGCGATCCTGTTCCCAATCGTCTTGATGTTCTGCGTGTACGGGGCCTATGCGGTCAATAATGACACTTTTGACGTCTGGCTGATGCTGGCCTTCGGGCTGCTGGGCTATATGTTCAACCGCGTCGGCATCCCGACTGCCCCCTTCCTGATCGGCTTCATCCTGGGCCCAATGTTTGAGGACAACCTGCGCCGTTCGTTGCTGATCGGCTCCAATGACCTGTCGATCTTCGTGCGTGGTCCGATCACCTGGTTCTTCATCGCCCTGACAGTAAGCTCCATCTTACTGGCCCTCTATCGATACCTTACCGTGCGGCAGAAAGCTAAACGTAGTGCGGGCGAGCCGGGACAGGGTGTGTGACACCAAGAGTGATGCCACCCCCGGCGATCGGTTTGTAGCCCAGGAGATGGGCCAGGACGTAAGGAAACCGAGCCGGACACCGTTTGTTGGGGCCGGCTCGCTCGTTAACAGGGAGGGGAGTCAACCATGAGGCCCACCATAGAGGTGTCGGTTACGAGCGTGTGGTCCAGCCGTCTGCTCGCCGGCGTGGCCATGCTGGCCGTGGTGCATTTACTGAGTGGGGCAATGTTTGCCGCGAGCCTAGCTCAACTACTGCTGGTGGGCTTTCTGCTGCTTGGGTGGTCCCGCTTCAGCTCGATGGCCCGCATACTGGCTTTAGCCTGTGTCACAGTATCGCTCTTCGTGCTGTGGCGACTCCCTTCACCTTGGAAGGTGCTTCATGAGGCTGCCGGGGGCTTTGTGTTCCTGGCCGCGTTCATGGCGGCACTAGCGCTGCTGCGCCTGCCGGCCTACCGCTCGCGGCTGATTCGTCGCTGCGGTCAGAGCCTGCTTATGCAGCCGCCCACTTGGCGTTACCCGATGCTCTCGCTGGGCTCCACGCTGTTCGGGATCGTGCTCAACTTCGGCGTTTTGAACCTGTTCATGTCAATGATAGACAAGGCCAACACCCTCGGCTCGGCACAGGGGAAGGTGTGGCTGCAGCAGGTACGGCGCCGGCGTATGTTCCTGGCAACCTTGCGCGGCTTCACTCTGGCGCCCCTGGTCTCCCCGCTGGGTATCGGTGTTGCGGTGGTGTTGGGCAATCTCGAGCCGCTGACCTGGGCCGAGCTATTTCCCTACGTGCTGGCGTCGGCAACGGTGCTGTTCTTGCTGGGTTGGGCCTGCGACCAGGTTGCAGACCCTTGTCCGAAAGCCAGCGCAATGGTGTCCGAGCAGCCCTCGCTGATGCCACTGGCGGCCTTCAGCATGCTACTGCTAGCTCTGGTGACTCTGGTGTTCGCCCTTGCCGCCACTCTTTCGCTGCGGCTGCCTCAGGCTGTATTAATCGGCGTGCCGCTGGGAGCCTGGGGGTGGCTAGCCTGGCAGTGTCGCGGCATTGGCTATGCCGGTGTGGGGCCCGCCATTACCTTATTGGCCCGTCGCCTGCCCGATGTGCTGGGTGGGATTGGTAATGAGGTGGTAGCGCTGGGCTCTGGCGCCTACCTCGGCTATCTCAGTGTGGCGCTGCTTGATCCTGCTCAGTTGGAAGGGGTGGCAACCTTGCTGATAGCTCTTGGCAGCTGGTTACCGGTTCTGGCACTTCTGCTGATCGTGGCACTCGCCCAGGTCGGCGTCAATCCGATCATCAGTGTGACCTTTTTGACCAGCATGGTCGCCCAGGTGGGTCTAGAGAGTGTGTCGTTGCCGCTGCTGGCTGCGGCTATGCTGGCAGGATGGTCGTTGACCATGGTGTCGTCGCCGTTCACGGCCGCGATGATGATCATGTCGCGCTTTACTGGTATGACGGTCGGGCGGGTCGGTCTGCGTTGGAACGGTGCTTTCCTGGCTGCCTCGCTGATGACGGCCGCCGTGCTCTTTCGACTGGCAAGTTGAGTGGGGTAGGTGCCTCGCCTCCACAGTGACATCGCCGCAAACGAATAGCGTTTAACCGGTATGAAGCTGCTGCGGGGGCGCAGAAAAGGCTGACTGCAATAACATTGCCACCTATTCCTCTGTGGCATGGGTGGCAATTAGTGTCTTTTTCTGTAACTATTCAGGTGGTTCTGAATTAGGGTCGCCAACCAGCTGATTTCTCTGGCATGGTGTCCCGAGATACCACTACGCCATGCGGTGACATGACCATCAGCGACATCAACGTCGACGAG
>NZ_JAIRBP010000067.1:0-4651 GCF_021151495.1 Halomonas sp. IOP_31
CTGATCGACAAACTCAAGAACGAAGCCAAAGTGCTTTGAAAGGAGCTGATCTCATGAGCATTCTGGTCCTCGCCGAACACCACGACGGGCAGCTCGCCGGCGCCACCGCCCACGTCGTCGATGCGGCCCGGCAGATCGCCCAGTCCGGCGGCGGTGACGTCGACGTGCTGATTGCCGGCGAGAACGTCGGTGCCATCGCCGAGCAGGCGGCCAAGCTCGACGGCGTCGCCCGGGTGCGCGTCGCCGACAACGGCGTCTACGCCCACCAGCTCGCCGAGCCGCTGGGCGACCTGCTGGCGGCGCTCGCCGACGACTACAGCCATGTGCTTGCCGCTGCCTCGACCCACGGCAAGAACGTCTTGCCGCGGCTCGCCGCCCTCAAGGATGTCACCGCGCTTTCGGAAATTCTCGACGTGGTCAGTGCCGACACCTTCAAGCGGCCGATCTATGCCGGCAACGCCATTGCCACTGTCCAGTCCGAGGATTCGCTCAAGGTGCTGACCGTGCGCACTACCGCTTTCGACGCGGTCAGCGAGAATGGCAGTGCCAACCAGGAGGCCCTCGACATCGTCGTCGACAATGCCTTGTCGAGCTTCGTCGGCGAAGAACTGGCCGCCAGCGAGCGCCCCGAGCTGGGCAGCGCCAAGATCGTCATCTCGGGCGGCCGCGGCATGGGCAACGGCGACAACTTCAAGCTGCTCGACGGCATCGCCGACAAGCTCGGTGCGGCGATCGGCGCTTCGCGGGCGGCGGTCGATGCCGGCTTCGTGCCCAACGACATGCAGGTCGGCCAGACCGGCAAGATCGTCGCTCCCGACCTGTACATCGCGGTGGGCATCTCCGGGGCCATTCAGCATCTGGCCGGGATGAAGGACTCCAAGGTGATCGTCGCGATCAACAAGGACGAGGAGGCGCCGATTTTCCAGGTGGCCGATTACGGCCTGGTCGGCGATCTGTTCGAGGCCGTACCTGAGCTTGAGCAGCAGCTCTAATGACGACTATCAGCTGAAGGAGGCCTCAGTAGATCAGGTAGAACGCGACTCCATGGAATTCGATGTCGTCATCGTTGGCGCAGGGTCCTCTGGCCTGGCCGCTGCGTGCCGGCTGATGCAGCAGGCCAACAAGGCGAAACAGGAGCTGACGTTGTGCGTGGTGGAGGGCTCCGAAGTAGGCGCCCATATCCTCTCCGGCGCCATCTTCGAGCCCCGCGCCCTGGCCGAGCTCTTTCCTGACTGGCAGGAGCGCGGTGCGCCTTGACCGCCCCGGCCAGCCGCGACGAGGTCTACCTGCTCAAGGACACCGAGAAGAGCCAGAAGCTGTCCAACGCACTGGTGCCCAAGAGCATGCACAACGCCGGTGGCGACCTCAGCCGCTACGTGATCAGCGCCGGCAACCTGTGCCGCTGGCTGGCCGGACAGGCCGAGGAACTGGGGTGGAGATATTCCCCGGCTTCGCTGCCCAGGAGGCGATCGTCGAGGAGGGCGTGGTCAAGGGCATCCTGATCGGCGACATGGGCGTGAGCGCCGACGGTCAGCCCAAGGATGGCCATATGCCGGGCATGGAGCTGCGCGCCAAGTACATCCGTACCACAAGCCGCCCCCAAGATTATCGATAGCGTGCTGGAGCGCCTGTTGTACAAGGGCACTGAGGAAATCAGCGTCCTGCACCAACAGGGTGTGATGAAATAGAAGCTTCAGCTAGGCAACCGCCTAGCCGACCGTGACACCGCCGCAGACGAAGAGGGTCTGGCCGGTAATAAAGCTGCTTCGCTCGTCGCAGAAGAAGCTAACGGCCTGGGCCACGTCTTCGGGCTGGCCCATGCGGCTTAGCGGGATGTTTTCGATGATGCGTCGGGCGCGTTCGGAATCGGGTGGGTTGTTCTGCCAGAAAGCGCTGGTAGCGATGGGCCCGGGGGCGACGCAATTGACGGTAATGCCGTGTTGCGCCAGCTCTAGCGCCCAGGTTCTCGCCATGGATTGTAGCGCTCCCTTGGTGGCGCTGTAGATGGTGCGGGCCTCCTTGCCCAGTACCACACGGCTAGTATTTAACACGATGCGCCCCGTGCCGGAAGCCTTCATGACAGGAAGAAGTGCTTGGCTGCAGACTAGGGCTGAACGTACGTTAAGGTGCATCAACTTGTCGAAGTCCTCGAGCTGCGTCTCCTCGAGCAGCGCCGGGGCGACGATACCCACATTATTGACCAGCCGGGTTACCGAATAATGTGCGGCGATGTCGGCCATCACCCGTCGGGTGGCGTCGGCATCGCCAAGGTCGACCTGATGCGCTTCTGCTTTAAGTGAGTCTGCTTCCGGCTCAACAATATCCACCACGATAACGTGATAGCCATCCTGCTGGAGACGTAAGGCGATGGCCTGGCCGATATTTCTCGCCCCTCCGGTAACGACGGCGCAGTAGCGTCGAGTCGGCTGGCTTTGCGCAGCGTCTTGGTTCATTCAGGTATCCTCGGTGGCTCGATGTCGATTGATCATATATTTGATAGGCAGTCGCCTCATTGGTAAAAAACGACGAGGCGATTGGGAGGATTCTTAGGAATCATCCTCACGAACGGAGGAGGGGTGACGGCAAAGTGGCTCTACGTGGATATCCATATAAGGAAACAGGGGCAAACCGCTGATTAGTTCCTGAAGTTCGGCGTTATCATTGACGTCGAAGATACTAACGTTGGCGTAACTACCGGCAACCCGCCAGAGATGGCGCCATTTTCCCTGCCGTTGCAAATCCTGCGAGTAAGCTTTCTCTTTTGCCTTGATATCAGCCGCTTGCTCTGCCGGCATGTTTGTCGGGAGCTTCACGACCATTTCCACATGAAACAGCATCTTATTTCTCCATTCTGCATGCGCTACAGGGTATTTTTCCGGTTCAGATAGGCTTGACGCCAGCGCACTATTTTGACCTCGGAGAATAGCTCCGCCTGGTGGAAGGGATCGGCCTCTATGAAGCGCTCGGCCTCCTCACGGCTATCCAGATCGACCAGATAGATGCCACCAGAAGCCGTTTCACCATCATCGGAAAGCTTGGCCCCACAGGCCAATAAGGTCGTCGCGTTGGCATCCAGGTACTCAAGGTGAGCTTGGCGTACCTCCAGACGCAGGGCCTGGCGGTTGGGCTTGTCGAAGGTCTCGATCAGAAAAGGCATGGGTAATTCCGTGTTAGTCAAATGTGGTCAGCCACCAAGGTAGCCCCAGATCAGCATGGCGCTGGCGTAAATGACCCCAAGATAGATCAGGATCAGAACCATGTACCCCATTACATCGCGCAACTTCAAGCCGGAGATTGCCAGTACCGGGAGGATCCAGAACGGCTGGATCATGTTGCTCCACTGGTCGCCGATCTGAACCGCGAGCGCCGTGGCCGCCTGGGACGCACCGAGTTCCGTGGCGGCTTGCACCATGACCGGGCCCTGGACCGCCCACTGGCCGCCACCGGACGGCGCTAGGAGATTGATGATGGCACCGCTGACGAATGACCAGATAGGCAGGGTTTGTGCGCTAGAGATATCAACGAAGGTATTGGCGAACGAAACCACCAGGCCCGAGCCCACCAGAATCCCCATGATCCCGGCGTAGAAGGGATATTGTACGATGATACCAGAGACGATACGGACCCCGTCCGCCAGCGCGGCCAAGTAATGGGCCGGCGAGGCAAACAGCAATATTCCCAAGAACAGGAAGGCGAAATTGACGGTATTGAGGTTCAGTGAACCGCCGTCCACCGTGTAAAGCATGATATACAGCATACCCAGTAAGCCGATGCCGATACCCACCACCCGACTACGATTCAAACGCTCGGCAATGGTAATTTTTTCGTTTCCGACAAGTGGAACTGCGGAGGGCTTGGCTACCGAGGCCGGATCGATTTCAACGATATCCTTGGCCTGCTTGGGGTGCAGCCAGGCGTTAAAGAAGGGCAAGGTGAGCAGAATGAGGGCGCTGGTGGTCAGGAGAATGGGCGAGAAAATCGTTTCGCTCAGCGGGATCAGCCCGATGGTATCTTGAAGGAAATGCCCCTCGGTGGCGATCAACAGCGGTACGCTACCGGACAGGCCGATGCCGTAAAGAGCAAAACCCGAATACGCAGCGGCGATTACCAGCGGGTAGTGCAAGCCTTTCACATTGAGCGCCAGCTTCTGGGCAACGATGCCGCCGATCACCAGGCCGAAGCCCCAATTCAACCAGCTACCGATACCCCCCACCAAGGTGGCGACCACGATCGCCACGAAGGGGGTCTTGACCCGTGCGGCGATGCGGTTGAGGACACCATCCACCAGAGGCGTCTTGGCCAGGATATAGCCTGCCAGGAGGATCACCGTCATCTGCATGCTGAAGGCCAGCAAGTCCCAGAAGCCGTCGCCCCAGTAGCGCACCGCATTCAGTGGGCTGATGTCTTGCATGAGCACTGCCAGGAGCATTGTGAATACAGTCAGAAAAATGGCGATGACCAGGGGATCGGGCATGTATCGATTGACGAGCCGGGTGAAGAAATTTGCCAGCGCATTCATAGGAAGCGACCTCTAGCCTGAATATTGCACCATTGGCGCGAGTTCGGCCTGCTGAGTGATCAGGCCAGCTCTTCATGCTGGATTCAGCAAGAATCGGTCACGTTTTGATCAATTACCCAGCGTCGAGACACA
>NZ_JAIRBP010000068.1:0-4644 GCF_021151495.1 Halomonas sp. IOP_31
GCGAGGCACGCAAGTCAGCGAACGATGTCCTGGCCCAGGTGGCGATGGGGAGCGATCCCTTCGAGACGCGGCGCACGCTCAAGCGCGTGCCGACATTCGCCGACTTCGTCGAATCGGCCTATATGCCGCACATCAAGGGTTACAAGCGCAGCTGGTCGACCGATGAGTGCCTGCTGCGCAACCATGTGCTGCCCAAGCTCGGCAAGCTGTACCTGGACGAGATCAAGCGACAGCACCTGATCGAGGTGTTCAGCGCTCACCGCGCCAAGCATCAACCGGGCTCCACGAACCGGGTGATCATCCTGTGTCGCTATATCTTCAACTGCGCGCTGAAATGGGAGGTGGAGGGCATCAGCCGGAACCCCACGGCGGGGATTCCGCTGTATCCCGAAAACAACAAGCGGGAGCGCTACCTGAAGGACGACGAGACGCTGCGCCTGTTCGAGGCCCTGGAAGCCTCGCCCAATCCGCTGCTGCCCTACATCATCGCCATGCTGCTGTTGACCGGGGCGCGCAAGCGGGAAGTGCTGGACGCGAAATGGTCGGACCTGGATCGGGATCAGCGCCTGTGGCGCATCGAGTTCAACAAGACCGGACGCACGCGGCATGTGCCGCTGTCGCAGGGGATGATGGCGCTGCTGGAGAAGCTGCCGCGCGTGGCGGGCAACGGGTATCTGTTTCCCAACCCCAAGACCGGCAAACCGTTCGTGAGCATCTTCCATAGCTGGGACACGGCGCGGGAAAAGGCGGGGCTGGGAGACGTGGCATTCACGATTTGCGCCACAGCTTCGCCAGCTATGTGATCAATGCGGGCCGCTCGTTGTATGAAGTGCAGAAGCTGCTGGGGCATACCCAGGTGAAGACCACCCAGCGCTATGCCCACCTGAGCCACGACTCGCTGCTATCGGCGGCGGACACGGCCGCCAGTGCGGTGCCGTGGGATCGCGAGACGCGAGAAGGGGGTAATAACGCGGAAGAGAAGGCAACGGGATTACCGGGAGCCAAGATCGAACGCCCGGTTCGCCAGCCCGCGTTAACACGCGATGCGCCACCCGGTCTGACGGTGTCACCGCCTCCCAGCGGGGAACCACCGGACGGAAAGCCATCAAAATAAAAAAAATCAGCTAGATACAGCAAGGGCAGCCCTGGTGGCTGCCCTTTTTTGTGCGTCAGCTGAGGAGGTGAAGGAAAAGCCTGTTACTGCTTGAATAGCTCGTCAAGGGAACTGGCGGTCAGAATACTCATAGACCATTCATCTAGTTGGTCAGCGCTGGCGTGCTCCAACCGTCTCTGTGCCCACTCCGGTAGCTCACCAAACTTCATTTTGATCTGCTTGATGAGTAGGCGAGTCTCACCTTGCTGCTGCTCACGCCTCGCCCAGCTTTCAAGATTTTCTGCCAACATGTCTTTATCCTCCACCAAACTGTTGAGCTGATCCAGGTTGACCTCAGCCCCGAGCCGCTGCAGATGACGCTTTAGCCAGCGAGTAATGATCGCGTCGATGCGGTCCTTGTTGGGGTCGGCCTGGATGATCGCCACGATCCGATCCACGGCCTGCTGCAGCCCTTTCCTGTCCGTAGACGCCTTCTCGATGCTGAACACCCCACTCAGCGGTGTCTGGCGCAGCCCCAACTCTTCGTCAGTGTAGCGCCCTTCATCGATCAAGTAGTAGCGCAGGTGCGGCTGATAACCCTGCAGGAATCCCGGAGGTTCCGGCGTCACCATATCGTAGATGTCCTGCTGCGCCGTCCAGGGCGCCGAGCCGTTGTAAAGCACGATGGGCAGGATCGGCGGCAGACCCTGGCTCGGCGTGGTCTCGTTGGCTTTGAGCAGGTGGTCGTAGAAGCAGGCCACGTAGTGCATCAGCCGAATCGGCATGGTGCGATCCACCGACGACTGGAACTCCAGCAGGATGTACAGGAACACCCGCTGGGTGACGCCCTGCCAGGTGACTTCCACCGACCACACCACGTCCTCGAACTTCTCCTCGAACAGCGGGGTGATGTAGTTGCCGCTGTGATTCTTCAGCGTCGAAAAGTCCATCAGCTCGGCGATCTCGGTCGGGGCGAAGCCCTCGACCAGCTGCTGAACGAACTCGGGATAGCTGAACAGCTCCTTGTAGCCGGTATCGTGGTGGTTACTGGCCATGCGCGCTCCTCTGTCGATGGGTCCAGTCTACCATATCGCGGATTAGCTGAACGGGTTTCCCTCTCACCCTATCCCGCTGTCCTGTAACGAAAAAATACGTCATCGACACCCCACCCCACGGCGCCGAGCCAGGCGGCCGTGAGGGGGGGCGGGGTGAGCGGGCCAGTGGCCCAGGTGGACGGCGGCGATTGCCGCGAGCGATGCGGGCGGCTCTACAACCACCCGCGTTCGGCGAACGACACAAAGCCTTCGTGACCGACCACCACGTGATCCAGGATGCGGATATCCACCAGGCCCAGGGCATCCTTGAGCCGCTGGGTGATACGCCGGTCGGCATCGCTGGGCTCGGGGTCGCTGCTGGGGTGGTTGTGCTCCTTAATGTGCCCCGTTTTCTTATGTGCTGCGTATTTCGGCGAACGTGACCGGTCATTCCGGCGATCGTGACCGATCTGCTCACCGCTCTCTCGCTGGCTCTGGTTTTGTAAGCTGACCGGTCACGATGGGTCAACTGCTTCCGCCTGCGGGGCGGTGTTTTTTCTCATTGATTCTCCTCTGAGTGTCAGGCGGTGGGCGCTGTGTAACAGCCGATCGAGGATGGCGTCGGCCACCGTCGCGGCGCCGATGGTGTCGTGCCAGTGCTCGATGGGCAGCTGGCTGGCGATCAGCGTTGAGCCGCGGCCGTGACGGTCCTCGATCACCTCCATCCGGTCCTGGCGCTGCGGCGCGGTCATCTTCTGCATGCCCCAGCCGTCGAGGATCAGCAGGTCGGTCTTCTGCAGCTGGCCCCTTAGCCGGGCGTAAGAGTCGTCGCCCTGGGCGATGCGCAGCTGCTCGAACAGGCGCGGCACCCGCAGGTAGCGCACCGCGTAGCCTTGTCGGCAGGCCTGGTTGCCCAGCGCGCAGGCCAGCCAGGTCTTGCCGCACCCGGTGGGGCCGATGATGCACAGATTGAGCGCTTGGCCGATCCACTCGCCGCTCGTCAGCGGTGCCATGCGGCCCCGCTCCAGGCCGCGGGGGTGGCGGTAGTCGATGTCCTCGACGCAGGCCGTGACGCGTAGCCTGGCGGCCTTGAGCAGGCGGTCGAGGCGGCGGTTCTCGCGGTGCAGGACCTCGCGGTCGAGCAGCATGCCCAGGCGATCCTCGAACGGCAGGTCGTCGGTGGTCTCGGGCAGCGGCCAGCTGATGCCGGCGACCTGCGCCAGGCTGACGTACTTGCTGACCACGCCCTTGGAGAGGCCGCAGGCCCGCGCAATCTTCTCGTGGCTGAGGCCGGCGTTGTATTTGAGGCGCAACACCTCGGTGATGGTTCGCATGGGAATCCTCGGTGCTGGCATGTCCCCTCCAAGAGCGTAGGCAAAAGGAAGGGTATGCCGTAAAAGTCCGAATTATCCAGCGAGTTAGGTGGGGTTCCGGGATCGTGACCGATGATTCCGGCATCGTGACCACGGATTCCGGGAAACAGGCCGGGATCGGTCACGATGAAACGGAATGGCCGGTCACGTTGGCGCGGAATACGCACCGAACGCGGCCAGCAGATGACACCGGCCGATGACGCTGCATCAGACGCCCATAGCCGTGCCTATCACCGCCACGCAGTCCCTGACCGGCTGATCGCCGACGTCACCGGCACGTTTCTCTCTTCCGGCACACTGGCCGCTTCACTCGGGCGGCCTCCAGCTCTCAGCATGTGAACCAGAGTTGACACACCCAATACTGCTAACTAGAGTTATCAGATGATCGAACTCATAAAAACCGATGTCTTCGATCGGTGGCTGCGCGGACTGCGTGATACGCGGGCCCGCGCCAGGATCGCTGCCCGTATCAGACGCCTGAGCCTGGGCAACCCGGGCGACGTGAAGCCGGTCGGGGAAGGCGTCTCTGAGCTGCGCATCCCCTATGGTCCCGGCTACCGCGTCTACTACATCACCCGAGGGCCCATCGTCGTGGTACTGCTCTGTGGCGGTGACAAAGCCACCCAGGCCCGCGACATCGACCAGGCCAAAGCCATTGCCGCGCAATGGAAGGAGTGACCCGATGACAGCCCAACCTGCTTCATTCAGCCATTACGATACCGCTGACTACCTGCAGACCGAGGACGACATTACCGCCTATCTCGAAGCGGTGATGGAGGAAAACGATCCCGCGCTCCTCGCTGCCGCGCTGGGCGATGTTGCCCGCGCGCGCAACATGAGCCAGCTCGCCAAGGAGGTCGGCATGAGCCGTGAGGGGCTCTACAAGGCCCTGTCGGGCGAAGGCAACCCGGCCTTCTCCACCATCAGCAAGGTGGCCAATGCGTTGGGGCTACGCCTGACGATTGAACCCCTATCCCGGCCGGAAGCTCACGGCTGAACAGCTGAGCACTGCATATCGTTGACCAATCGGGTAGGGTCCGGGGTCACCCCCGGAGCCCTCCCACACCACCGGGCATACGGTTCCGTACCACGGCGGTTCGCGAAGAACGGCTGAGCCACCTTACCGTATCAAGTACCGAGATCA
>NZ_JAIRBP010000069.1:0-2567 GCF_021151495.1 Halomonas sp. IOP_31
CGGGCAGGCCCTGCAGGTGGGTCTCCCGCTCGAGCCATATCTGTTCGAACTCATCAACTCTCTCGGGATTCACCCGGAAACGATTCATGGCGATGAACACGGGGCACTGTCCTTATGGTCGCTGGGTAGTCGATCCGACCGACGATGACAGCTTACCCGATGAGCGACAAGCGGGCGCCTGGGACCTGCGAGCGGCAATGCTCGCGCTCGTGCTGTGAGCCGGGCGCCGAGCCAGCGACTCGGCTGTAGCTGTGGCGGCTGTCATGGGGCTGTCATGGAAATCTCCTAGCCTCAGGGCCTCGCCCCAGACTCAGGAGATTCGACTTGAAATCACTCGCAATGACATTGATCGCCGGTAGCCTGCTGGCATCCGCCACCGCCCAGGCCCAAAATGTGTTCGACTACCCGCAGACCGAGGACGCCCCGGCAACCTTTCATGTGGTCAACGAAATCCCTGCTGGCAGCTTTACCAAGTACGAGATCAATACCGAGAACGGCCAGCTGATCGTCGATCGCTACGTCTCGATGCCGGTGCGTTACCCGGCCAATTACGGCTCCATCACCAGCTCGGCGGGTGGAGACGGCGACCCGCTCGATGCCCTGGTGCTGACCCGTGATGCCATTTACCCGGGCGCGGTCATCAAGGCCAAGGCCATCGGGGTGCTGCGCATGATCGATGACGGGGAGAGCGACGACAAGATCATCGCCGTACCGGCCGACGACGTGGACCCCACCTACGCCGACATCGACGAGATGGACGACCTGCCGAAAATGGACGTAGAGCGATTGAACGCCTTCTTCCGCGTCTACAAGAATCTGCCCGACGGCGGCAACATCGAACTCAATGGCTTTGGCGACGCCAGCGAAGCGCGCGACATCGTCTCCGGTGCCCTGAACGACTACCGTAGCGCCCAATAACCACCGAACCCCGTCGGCCGCCCGCGCCCAGTGGCCCAGCGGGCGGCCGTGGCCAGTAGCGCAAGTAATGAGCGCAACGAGCGTAGCGAGCAATAGGCGGTGAACGCATTGGCCGGTGTACCGGCCAATGGCTTGAATAATGCGATGGTATCAGGGGGTGGCGGCGCCTTTAGACGGCATCGCCAGCAGCAGCGGCTCGCCGGCAAGCGCCTGGTGCAGGCGGCTGGCGAGAATGTCGACGATGGCGTCGTTCTCGCCCACCAGCCGCGTCGGGGTGACGCTCAGGCCGGGGGAGCGCGCCATCGCCTGCTCGCAGATTTCCGCGATGTCGCCGCCTTCGCCGGCGTGGCGGCCCGGCGACAGGAACAGCATGGCCAGGATTACCTCGCTGCCGGCCAGCGCCGGCGAGGCCAGCAGGTCTTCCAGCAGTGGTTCGTTGAAGCGGTAGGCCTCGCCTTCGCGCCGCTCCATCGAGGCGAATGTCACGCAGCCGGCTTCATCGGCGAGCAGCGCGCTCAACTGGCCGGCCAGATAGTTGCGCACCGCCGTGACCTCGGGGATCGGGCTGCCGTGATCGACCAGCACCACCCTGGGGTGCGTCAGCCCCGCCAGGCGCTCGCGCACATTGCCCGCCAACAGCTGCGCCAGGCGCAGATCCGGCGTTGCCTGGCTGTCGACCAGCGGCAGGGCGACCTTGACGCCGAGTTGCGGGTAGTTGGCCTGTACCTCGGCCAGGCGCTCCGGCATATAAGTGGTCAACGCCCGGCTGGGGCCGAAGAAGAACGGCAGAATGACCAGCTCGGTCACGCCCTGGGCGGCGGCCCGTTCGGCCAGCGGCCCCAGTGTCACGGCCTTGTGGCCGCCGAGCTCCTCCGGGGGGATCTTGTACGAATGCAGCAGCGACGTGGCCTCGACCGCCTCGCCGGTGGCCTGGCTCAGGGCATGTGCAAGGCGACGCAGGTTGAGCGTGGCCTGGGGGCGCAGCGAGCCGTTGTCGACGAGCAGAATCTTTCGCATTGAGGCCTCGGGGCGATATGACAGAGGGCCTCATCACACTACCGCCACGGGTGGCAGTCAAGTCGCATCGCGGCGCGCGGCCTTGGTCTTGGAAGGCGTGGCGCCTGCCGGAGAATGCCGGCCCAGTTGACTCCCAGCTTAGATTACCATCTCCGGCAGCCTGGGCCCTGATCAGGGCATGCAGGACTCGTAGGTATCAGCTCATCGGAAAAAATCAGGGAGCCAAGTCGATAGGGCGGGGAAAAATACTAGCAATAGTATTCCTGAATCCGTGAATCCGTGAAGCCGGCATCGGCACTTTCCCTGTCACCGCCAGCGAGCATTTTTTGACCTCCGATCCCGTCTCAATCGCCGAACGCATGTCTGCGATGGCCAACCATTGCCGCGTCGGCCGGCGACGATGATCCGTTTTGTCATGCATTTCTACCCGCCGGGCATGGCGATGCTGGCTGCTGGTGACCATCAGCCCTCTTCCAAGTGACATTCCCCCACAGGCGATCAGCAGGGCGATCCTCGCGGGTAACGCAGCCGGCTCCGCAGGGTGTTCAACACCCTCATGCGGCCAATGTCCTGCCCGACATCGAGGATGATCTGACGGGCCTTGTGGACTACCACGGCGGCACGATGGACCA
>NZ_JAIRBP010000006.1:0-132675 GCF_021151495.1 Halomonas sp. IOP_31
CCGCATCAAGGAGCAGCAGTGGCTGTTCTCGGACCGCACCAGTTGCCATGACTGGTGGCCCAACCAGTACCGGCTGCTATTGGCCGGCCTGGCCTACCTGCTGCTGGAACGGCTGCGTCGGATGTACCTGCAGCGCACCGCGTACGCCACGGCCCAGGTCACCACCCTGCGCCTGAGGCTGCTGAAGATCAGTGGCGTGGTGATCCGCAATACCCGGCGCGTCCGGTTGATGCTGAGCAGTCATTATCCCGATCAGGACCTCTTCCAGAAGCTCGCCCGCAAGCTGGTGCCGGGATGACCGGCAGGGTGCTGTCCCCGGCACGGAATAAACAACGGGGGTAGGGGGCAGTGTGTCTCGACGCTGGGTAATTGATCAAAACGTGACCGATTCTTGCTGAATCCAGCATGAAGAGCTGGCCTGATCACTCAGCAGGCCGAACTCGCGCCAATGGTGCAATATTCAGGCTAGTCTTCACCTGATTTGTAGCGCCGAGTAGCCAGTACGTTGCTGATGCGGCCGTCCCGGCTTGATCAGGCGATGCTAAATGCCATGAACCTGGTATTCCTGATCGAAAGGAAATTGGCCACTGGACTTGCGCTCCCCGGCCCGCGTGAAGCTATCCGTGAAGGGCTTGCCATTGTCGGTCAGCTGTCCGAGGCCGAGTTGCGCCAGGTACTCATGCATGTCGCCGTCTATGGCGGCGTGCCGGCCGCCAATCATGCCTTCGCGCTGGCCAAGCGGCTGGGCTGGGGCGAGCCCCCTGAAGGCAGCGCCTGACAGGAAAGTTCGTTAATCGAACTAACGTTCGTCTAATAGACGAATCATGGTTTAACCGCAAAGATGAAAGTCGCTGGATTTTCCTCGCCAAACAACAAGGGATTCGCCATGAACCGTACTTTCACTCGTGCCATGCTGGCCCTGTACGTTGCCGGGCTGGCGGCCGCCGCTACCTCTGCCCAGGCCGCAACCACCTTGCGGCTGTCGCACTTCTGGCCGGAAGTCTCCACCGTCAACAAGCAGGTCTTCGCAAAGTGGGCCAAGGCGGTCGAAGAGGACTCCAATGGGGAACTGCGCGTTCAGCTCTTTCCCTCGCAGACGCTGAGCCAGGCCGATGAGACCTACAATGCCACCGTCAATGGCATCACCGACATCGGCATCACTGCCCAGGGCTACACCAACGGCCGCTTCCCGCTGAGCCAGATCGTCGAGCTACCGGGAGTATCGACCTCGGCGCCCCAGGGAGCCTGCGTGCTGCAGACGCTCTATGACGATGGCCTGATCGATCAGGAATACGACGATTCCCGCGTATTGTTCATGTTCACCACCGGGCCGGGTTATTTGCATACCAAGAACACCAACATCGAGAAGCCCAGCGACCTCGAGGGGCTGCGCATGCGACGCCCCACCGCGGTGGCCGGCGACATCATGGAGAACATGGGGGCGCAGCCGGTGGGCATGCCCGCGCCGGATATCTACACCTCGCTGCAGCGTGGGGTGATCGATGGGCTGAGCATTCCCTGGGAGGGCATCAAGAGCTTCCAGTTGGGCGATCAGCTCAATTACCACACCCAGGTCCCGTTTTATACGCTGATCTTCGTCGCCACCATGAACCAGTCGACCTACGCCTCGCTGACGCCTGAGCAGAAGCAGGCGATCGACGAGAACTCCGGCATGGTATGGGCCGAGAAGGCCGGACAGGTATTCGCTGCCGAGGACGAAGCGGGTCGCAAGAACGCCGTGGAGCAAGGCGAAACCATCAACGTGATCGACAACCCGTTGCAGAACCCGGACTGGCAGAAGCCGCTCGAGGATGGCATCGAAGACTATCTGAGCGGGCTCGAGGAGCGGGGGCTCGATCAGGCGCGTGACGTCTACCAGGCGGCGCTGGATGCCGCCCAGTCCTGCGCACAATGAGTCGGAGTCGATCCATGCACGCGCTTTTGCGACTCAGTCGTTGGCTGGAGGTGTTCGCGCGCTTCATCGCCGGCCTCGCCTTGATCGGCCTGCTGGGGGTGACGGTCGTCGACGTGGCGCTGCGCTATCTCTACCGCTTGAGCGACGGGGCGTTCTCGCTGAGCGTGGTGGGTAGCGTGGAGCTGGTCAGCTACCTGATGCTGTTCGCGCTGCTGGCGGCAATGGCCGCCAACGTCGAGAAGAGCCAGGTGGTGGTGGAGGCCTTCAGTCACGGGCTGCGAGACTCTCTCAAGGCGCGCATCGCCGGCGTCTACCTGCTGGGCTTCGTGGTGTTGGGGCTGGTACTCGCGGTGGGGCTCTGGGACGCGGCGGTCAGCGCCGCGTCCTACGGCGAGACCACCCAGGACCTGCGCCTGCCGATGGCACCGATCTATACCATCGCCTCGGGATTGTGCGTGCTGCTCGGCGTGCGCTGCCTGTTGCATGCCATGCTCGGCGCGCTGTTCGCCCATCAGGTGGAGGGCGTCGAATGAGCAGTGAAATGATCGGCGCCCTGGGCCTCGGACTGCTGCTGGTACTGATGGTGCTGCGTGT
Organism: Halomonas sp. IOP_31; assembly: GCF_021151495.1. Taxonomy (NCBI): domain Bacteria; kingdom Pseudomonadati; phylum Pseudomonadota; class Gammaproteobacteria; order Oceanospirillales; family Halomonadaceae; genus Halomonas; species Halomonas sp. IOP_31. The sequence continues at coordinate 2,510 of NZ_JAIRBP010000006.1, forward strand.
GCCGGTGGCGTTGTGCATGCTGATCGTCGGTGTCGTCGGATTCTCTCAGGTGATCTCCTGGGGTGCGGCCATTTCGATGGTCAAGTCGGTGCCGGTCGAGGTGCTGTCGAACTACAGCTTCAGCGCGATCCCCATGTTCATCCTGATGGGCGTGCTGGCGGCCCATTCGGGGATGGCCGGCAAGCTGTTCAATTCCGTGCGGGTGATCTGTGGCGGCTGGAAGGGCGGCCTGGCGATCGCCGCGGTGGGTTCCTGCGGGATCTTCTCAGCGATCTCCGGCTCGTCGCTGGCCACCGCCAGCACCATGACCCGGGTCGCGCTGCCGGAGATGGAACGCCACGGCTACAATCGCGGCCTGGCCACCGGCGCGCTGGCTGCCGGCGGCACGCTGGGGATCATGATTCCGCCGAGCATCGCGCTGTTGATCTATGCCATTCTCACCGAGCAGTCGGTGGGCGACATGTTCGTCGCCGGGTTGATCCCCGGACTGATGGGGCTTTTGTTCTACGCCCTGACGGTCACTGTAGTGGTGCATCTCAAGCCGTCGCTGGCGGCGTCGGGCGAGCGCACCTCATGGCTCGAGAAGTGCGCCTCGCTGGCCGGTCTGCTGCCGTTCCTGGGGGTGTTCCTGGTGATCATCTTGGGCATCTACTTCGGGCTGTTCACGCCTACCGAAGGCGCCAGCGTCGGGGCTTTCGTCACACTGCTCTACGCGCTGGCCAAGGGCCTGCGCGGCAAGCAGCTGTGGGCGGGCGTGCAGGAGACTCTGGCGCTGTCGGCAGTGGTGTTCTTCATGCTGGTGGGCGCCGAGACGCTGGGCTACTTCATCTCGGTGTCGCGCATTTCGTTCTCGATCAGCGATTTCATTTATGGCCTGTCGCTGTCGCCGATGGTGGTCATGCTGTGCATTCTGTTGCTGTATTTCGTGCTGGGGATGTTCATGGACTCGATCGCCATGCTGGTGATCACCGTGCCGGTGGTCTACCCGATCATCCAGGCGCTGGGCATCGACCCGATCTGGTTCGGCGTCGTCACCGTGCTGACCGTGGAACTCGGCCTGATCACCCCGCCGGTGGGCATGAACGTGTTCGTGATCAAGGCGATGGCGCCGCATGTCGGGCTCGGCGAGATCTTCCGCGGCGTGGCGCCGTTCATCGTCTCGGACTTCGTGCGCCTGGCGCTGTTGCTGCTGTTCCCGGTGCTGACTACCTACCTGCTGACGGTGTGACAGCCGAGTTGTCTTCAGGGAGAGACCCATATGCGTGACATCAAGTTATTGCTGGGCGGCGTCCCACGCGACGCCGAAGGCCTGGCCAACTTCGAGCGCTGTAACCCGTTCGACGATAGCGTGGCGACCCGCGCCGCGGCCGCCTCGGTGGAGGACGCCCGGGCCGCGGCGAATGCCGCCGGCGAGGCCTTCAAGGGCTGGTCGCAGACCGGCCCCGGCGAGCGTCGCGCCAAGCTGCTCAAGGCCGCCGAGCTGATGGAGGCGCGCCAGGACGCGTTCATCGAGCGCATGGTCGACGAGACCGGCGCCACGCCGGGCTGGGCCGGCTTCAACGTGATGGTCGCCGCCGGCATGCTGCGCGAGGCGGCGGGCCTGACCACCCAGGTGGGCGGCGAGGTGATCCCCTCCGACGTGCCCGGCAGCCTGGCGATGGGCGTGCGCGTGCCGTGCGGCGCGGTGCTGGGCATCGCGCCGTGGAACGCGCCGATCATCCTCGGCACGCGGGCCGTGGCCACGCCGCTGGCCTGCGGCAACAGCGTGATCCTCAAGACCTCGGAGCAGTGCCCGGCGACCCATCAGTTGATCGGCGAGATCCTCGTCGAAGCGGGCTTCGGCGAGGGCGTGGTCAACGTGATCAGCAACGCCCCCGAGCAGGCCGCCGCGGTGGTCTCGGCGCTGATCGAGCACCCCGCGGTGGCGCGCATCAATTTCACCGGCTCGACCGGCGTCGGCCGGCTCATCGCCGAGCAGGCGGCCCGAGCGCTCAAGCCGGCACTGCTCGAGCTGGGCGGCAAGGCGCCGTGCGTGGTGCTCGACGATGCCGACCTGGATGCCGCGGTGGAGGCCGCCGCGTTCGGCGCGTTCTTCAACCAGGGCCAGATCTGCATGTCCACCGAACGGCTGGTGGTCGATGCCGCGATCGCCGAGGATTTCACCGACAAGCTGGCCAGCAAGGCCGCCAGCCTCAAGGCCGGCGACCCGCGCGATACGGCCAACGCGCTGGGCACGCTGATCAATCGCGAGTCGGGCGACAAGCTCAACGGCCTGATCGACGATGCCGTCGAGCAAGGCGCGCGGCTTGCATGCGGCGGCAAGGCCGAAGGCGTGATCATGCAGCCCACGCTGCTCGATGGCGTGACCCCGCAGATGCGCCTGTATCGCGAGGAGTCGTTCGGTCCGCTGGTGGCGATGATCCGCGTCGATGGCGAGGAGGAGGCGATCCGGGTGGCCAACGACAGCGAATACGGCCTGTCGGCGGCGGTGTTCAGCCGCGACACGGCGCGTGCCATGCGCGTCGCGCAACGCATCGAATCGGGCATCTGCCACATCAACGCCCCGACCGTGCACGACGAGCCGCAGATGCCGTTCGGCGGGGTCAAGTCGAGCGGTTACGGGCGTTTCGGCGGCAAGGCGGGGATCGCCGAGCTCACCGAACTGCGCTGGATGACGATGCAGCTCGGGCCGCGTCACTATCCCATTTAAGCGCGTTGCCCCGGCTGGAGCCGCGAAGGCTGACCCGGCCCCGCCGCTGGGTTACATTCGGGGCTTCGTGCAACCAGGGGACCCGCGCGCGTCATGCTCAACCCGCGAATCAAGCTACGCCATTTGCAGGCCTTTCTCGAACTCGCCAAGCGGCGCAGCTTCGTGCGCGCCGCCGAAAGCCTGGCGATCACTCAGCCGGCGCTGTCCAAGGCGATCCGCGAACTCGAGGATAACCTGGGCACGGCGCTGTTCGATCGCGGCCCGCGGGGCGTGTCGCTCAATCAGGCCGGGTTGACCCTGCTGCGCCATGCCGGGCCGGCGCTGCGCACGCTCGACGAGGGGCTCACGGCGATCGGCGAAGTGTCGGGGCGCGAGCGCTGGGTGCGCGTCGGCGCCCTGTCGACCGTCGAGAGCCGCCTGGTGCCGCTGGCCATCGAGCGCCTGCATGCGCGCTTCGACGACATCGGCGTGCGGGTCGATTCGGGGCCCAGCGCCTATCTTCTTTCGCGGCTGCGCGGCGGCGAACTCGATCTGGTGGTGGGGCGCATGACCGCCGCTCGTGAGATCGGCGACCTGGCCTTCGAACACCTTTATTACGAGCCGCTGGTGGTGGCGGTGCGCACGGGCCATCCGTTGGCCGGCGATACGCCGCCCACGCTGGCGCGCCTCGTCGACTATCCATGGATCCTGCCGCCGCCGCAGACCACCCTGCGCCAGCAGCTCGACAGCTTCTGTGTCCAGCATGGCTTGCGTCCGCCCGAACGCCGGGTGGAAACCCTGTCGCTGGCGATCAGCCGGCGCTATGTGCTGGATGGCGAGGCGCTGTGGATCGCTCCCCGCGAGGCGATCGATGAAGACGTGGCGGCGGGGCGGCTGACGCTGCTCGACGTGGGGCTGGAACGCCAGGGCGGCTCGGTGGGGCTGTGCCTGAACGCCAGCATGCAGCCCACGCTCGCCCTCGAGGCGTTCTGCGAGGCGCTGCGCGAGGTGGCCGGCGAGCGCTAGCGCCGTTCGCGCAGCGCCTCGACGACCCGTGCGAACGCCGGCGATAGCTCGCGTCGGCCCGGGTAGTAAAGATGATAGCCGGCAAAGGTCGGGCACCATTCGGTGAGGACACGCTCCAATCGGCCTGCTTCGATGAGTGGTTGTACCCGATCCTCCATGAGAAACGCCAAGCCAAAACCCGCCTTGGCGGCCTTCAAGGCCATGGGCGTGTCGTTGAACGTCAACTGGCCGTCGACGCGAACGTTCAGCGCTCGTCCCTGCTTGGCGAATTCCCAGATGTAGAGGCCTCCCAGCGTCGGCAGCCTCAGGTTGATGCAACGATGATGGATGAGTTCGTGCGGGGTCCGGGGCCTCCCATGCGCCGCGAAATAGGCCGGTGCCCCCACTACCGCCATACGCAGGTCGGGGCCAATGCGCACGGCGATCATGTCCTGCTCCACTCGCTCGCCCAGGCGTACTCCGGCATCGAAGCGGCCGGCCACGATATCGGTCAGACTCTGGTCGATCGACAGCTCCACGCGAATATCCGGGTGACCCGGCAGCAACTCGGCCAGAGTGGGCCAGAGGACCGTTCGCGCGGCGTGCATGCTGGTAGTGATGCGCACGTTGCCCGCCGGCTTTTCCCTCAACGCACTCAATGCATCCAGCTTGGCGTCGATGTCGTCGAATGCCGGGCGCAGCGTCTCCAACAGACGTTCACCGGCTTCGGTGGGGGCGACACTGCGCGTCGTGCGTGACAGCAGCCGCAGCCCGAGGCGTTCCTCGAGTCGTCGGAGCGTATGGCTGAGTGTGGATTGTGAGGTGCCCAACTTGGCGGCAGCTCGCGTGAAGCTGCCTTCGTCGGCTATGGCCAGGAAGGCGGTGAGATCGCCCAGCTCCTCTCTGCGCATTCATGAATCCTCGATATAGGCCTAAGCAGTTTTTGCGCTCTAATCATATCAAAGCGAGTGACCTAGACTGCGATGTACCGGCAGGCGGCGGACTGTCGCTCGGGGCAGCGTCAACTGTCCTCGCACGTCACCAACGAACCGATTCGCAGGAGGGACGCCATGGAAATCCAGCGCAACGGCACCAAGGCATCCGTACAGGGCCCCAAAGAGTACTTCACCGGCACCGTACGTATCGATGCGCCCTTTCAGGCCACAGAGCCCGCCCAGGTAGGTGGCGCCACAGTGACCTTCGAGCCCGGCGCCCGCACTGCCTGGCATACCCATCCGCTGGGTCAGACGCTGATCGTCACCGTAGGGCTGGGGTGGGTTCAGCGCGAAGGCAGCCCGAAGGAGACGATCCGCCCGGGCGATTTGGTCTGGTTCGAGCCGGGCGAGAAGCATTGGCATGGCGCGACCGACACTACGGCCATGACGCATATCGCCATCGCCGAATCGCTGAATGGTTCACCGGTCACCTGGCTGGAAAAGGTCGCCGATGAGGATTATCTCGCGGAGCGCGCCTGACGAATGACAAGGAGCGGAAAACGATGCAAACACGCAAACTTGGCAACAGTGGTCTGGAAGTTTCGTCACTCGGCTATGGTTGTATGGGGCTCAGTTATGGCTACGGACCCGCCAAGCGCGAGCAGGAAGCTATCGAAATGATTCGTGCCGCTTTCGATCGCGGTGTGACGCTGTTCGACACCGCCGAAGCCTATGGTCCCTATCTTAATGAGGAAGTCGTGGGTAAGGCGTTGGCGCCCTATCGAGACGAGGTGGTTATCGCCACCAAATTCGGCTTCGAATTCGATGAGCAGGGCGGCCAGAGCGGCATGAACAGCCATCCGGAGCATATCCGGGCGGTGGCCGAAGCGTCGCTGAAGCGGTTGAAGACAGACCGCATCGATCTATTTTACCAGCACCGCGTCGACCCGGATGTGCCGATCGAGGATGTCGCTGGCGCCATCAAGGAACTGGTCGCGGAGGGCAAGGTGAAACACTGGGGGCTCTCCGAGGCCGGCGCCGAAGTCATCCGCCGCGCGCATGCGGTGCACCCAGTAGCCGCCCTGCAGAGCGAATATTCGCTGTGGTGGCGGGAGCCAGAGACTGAAATCCTGCCGACCCTCGAAGAGTTGGGCATTGGCTTCGTGCCTTTCAGTCCTCTGGGCAAAGGCTTCCTTACCGGCGCGATCGACGAACAGACCACTTTCGACGAGGGTGACTTCCGCAATATCGTGCCGCGCTTCTCGGCCGATGCGCGCCAAGCCAATCAGTCTCTGGTGGATCTGCTGGACGCTATCGCACAGCGCAAAGCGGCGACTCCCGCGCAAATTGCGTTGGCCTGGCTGCTGGCCCAGAAGCCATGGGTCATACCCATTCCAGGCACCACCAAGCTGCATCGTCTGGAGGAAAATCTCGGTGCCGCCGAGTTGACACTGAATGCCGGTGAGCTGGACGAGATCGAGGCTGCTCTGTCGCGTATCGAGATTCAGGGCGAGCGCTATCCCGCTCATCTGCAGCAGCGGGTCAACCGCTGATCGAAAGACTGGCGATACGCGATTACGGATACAGAGAGGAGAACTCACGATGGACGGTATCAAGGATAAAGTCGTCGTCATCACCGGGGCCAGTAGCGGTCTCGGCGAAGCCACGGCACGTCGCTTGGCGCAGGGTGGTGCCAAGCTGGTCCTCGGCGCGCGGCGTATGGAACGGCTCCAGGCACTGGCCAAGGAGCTCGGCCTGGATGACCAGGCGGTGGTCAAGACCGACGTGACGCACAGCGACCAGGTCGAGGCACTGATCGAGCGCGCCATCAAGCTGCATGGCCGCATCGATGTCCTCCTCAACAATGCCGGCGTGATGCCGCACTCGCCCCTGGCGCGTCTCAAGGTCGAGGAGTGGGAGCAGATGATCGACGTCAACATCAAGGGGGTGCTTTATGGCATCGCTGCGGCAATGCCGCACATGACGTCCCAGAAGAGCGGGCAAATCATCAACGTGTCTTCGGTCGCCGGCCACAAGGTCCGGCCCGGCAGCGTCGTCTACTCGGCCACCAAGCATGCCGTTCGCATTATCTCCGAAGGGCTGCGCCAGGAAGTCAAACCCTACAATATCCGCTCGACGATCATCTCGCCCGGGGCGGTCGCTACCGAACTGCCCAACAGCATCTCGGAAAAGGACGTATCCGACGCGGTTCATGACTTCTACGAGCAGTATGCGATTCCTGCCGATTCGTTCGCGCGCGCGGTGGAGTTCGCCATGAGCCAGCCGGAGGACGTGGATATCAACGAGATCCTGTTCAGGCCGACCAGCCAGGAACTGTAACCGGCGCCCGCAAGCAACACTGAAAAACCTGATAACGCCCCGGATGGGTACCTGTTTCGGCTAATGGCCTGGAATGGTGCTTCTAAAGGGGCGTGAACGGTGAAGGAGTTAGTATGGCCATTCCCACCCTGACATTGAACAACGCTGTCGAGATTCCCGCGTTCGGGCTGGGCGTCTATCGCGCCAGCGCCGAAGAAACCACCGGCGCGGTGCTGGCCGCTTTCGAGGCGGGCTATCGACACGTCGACACCGCCGCCGCTTACAGCAACGAAGAGCAGGTCGGCGAGGCGTTTCGCGCAAGCGGTCTCGACCGCTCGGACGTGTTCATCGAATCCAAGCTCTGGCTGTCCGATTACACCTATGACGGCGCGCTGCATGGGTTCGAACGCTCGCTGCGCAAGCTGGGCATGGATCATGTCGATCTTTACCTGCTTCACCAGCCGGCGCCGGACGAGTTCGAGCGCACGCTCGGGGCTTGGAAGGGGCTCTGCGAGATCGTCAAAAGCGGCCGCGCCCGGGCCGTCGGCGTATCGAATTTCAACGAGGAAGAGCTCAAGCGCGCCATTGATGAGACCGGTGTGACGCCAGCAGTGAACCAGGTGGAACTGCATCCGTTCTTCACCCAGAAGAAGCTCAGTGCATTCCACCGGGAGCACGGCATCCTCACCCAGGCGTGGTCGCCTATCGGTGGCGTCAATCGCTATTTCACAGAAGATCCGAAACCTGAAGACGACCCATTGACCCACCCCACGATCACGCAGATTGCCCAGCGGTACGGCAAGTCACCGGCTCAGGTGATCCTGCGCTGGCATATCGAGCTGGGTCATTCGGTGATTCCGAAGTCGGTACATACTGCGCGAATCAGGGAGAACGTCGATATCTTCGACTTTGCGCTCTCCGCCGAAGAGATCGCTTTCATCGATGGGCTCGACACCGGACGGCGCGGTGGGCCGGATCCCAAATCGCTCAGCACCAAGACTGTGAGTTTCACCATCCCCGACTGATACTTGGCGATCAGCCAATGGAAAACCGAGGCGTCATGCGGTCGTCGCTTGATCAATAACCCAGAGGTTATGGCGAAGGGATGAAATTTCATTTCCCAGCCCGGGCGGCGCTGGCGACACTGGCGAACCATCGTCCTTCGGGTCGAGCCTCATCAACACGCCAGCCACCGAGGACCGTCATGAAAAACGTGGACAACAAGTGCTTCATCCCGCGCGATCGCAACTGGCATCCGCCGGCCTATGCACCGGGCTACAAGACCACCGTGGCCCGCTCGCCGCGCCAGTCGCCGGTGAGCATGCAGCACCCAACACGTTCGGAACTCACCGGGCCGAACTTCGCCTCGCTGCGGCTGGGTCCGCACGACAACGACCTGTTGCTCAACTACCGCGAGAACGCCGGCCGCGATGGCCTGCCGATCGGCGAGCGGATCGTCATGTTCGGCCGCGTGGTCGACCAGCTCGGCAAGCCGGTGCCCGATACCCTGGTCGAGATGTGGCAGGCCAACGCCGGCGGGCGTTACCGGCACAAGAAGGACCAGTACCTGGCGCCGCTCGATCCCAACTTCGGCGGGGTGGGGCGCTGCATCACCGATGCGCAGGGCTGGTATCATTTCCGCACCGTCCGCCCCGGCCCCTATCCCTGGCCCAACGACGTCAACTCCTGGCGCCCGGCGCATATCCACGTGTCGGTGATGGGCCCGGCGATTTCCACCCGGCTGGTGACCCAGATGTACTTCGAGGGCGACCCGCTGATTCCGCGCTGCCCGATCGTGCATACGCTCAACGATCCCGAAGCGGTCGACACCCTCATCGGGCGGCTCGACATGGCGCGCAGCCGGTCGATGGATTATCTCGCCTATCGCTTCGACATCGTCACGCGCGGCGAACTGCAGACCTATTTCGAACCGGGAGTGACGCTATGAGTCAGCAACCGATCCGGAGTCAACAACCGACCCATGGCGGCTGCGTGCTGTATCGCGAGACGCCGTCGCAAACCGCCGGCCCCTACGTGCACATCGGCCTGGCGCTGGAGGTTGCCGGGATACCGCTGCGCGACGAGGAGGTCTGGAGCCGGCTGGCCACGCCCGAAGCGGACGGCGAGCTGATCGAGGTGGTCGGCACGGTGATCGACGGCAACGGCGACCTGGTGCGCGACGCCTTCCTCGAGGCCTGGCAGGCCGATGCCCACGGCGAGTTCCAGCTCGACTATGATCTGGGCAAGCCGTTCAACAGCTTCGGCCGCACCGCCACCACTGCCGAGGCCGCCAGCGAATGGTCGTTCACCACGGTCAAGCCCGGGCGGGTGCCGGCGGCCAACGGCAAGCCGATGGCGCCGCACATCAGCCTGGCGATCTTCGCCCGAGGCATCAACGTGCACCTGCAGACGCGGTTGTATTTCGACGACGAGAGCGAAGCCAACGCCGAGTGCCCGGTGCTCGCCGCCATCGAATCGTCGGCGCGCCGCCAGACGCTGATCGCGCGGCGCGAGGAGGGCGCGGACGGTACGCCCCGCTATCGTCTCGATATCCGCCTGCAGGGCGATGACGAAACGCTATTCTTCGAATTCTGAAGCGAACCGTTGCCGGTTGGTAAAGGAACCCCGCTATCCGTGGATGGCGGGGAGTCTTCGTGTGCGTTCGATGTCGGCCCCGGCGCTTGCGCAAGTGGCCAGTTCAGGTATTACAATCGCGGCAAGTCGTGTTTCGGCCACTATTCTTTGAGATGCCGTCTTTGCGAGATGCCGTCTTTGCGAGGTGCCGCGGCGCCGTTGCGGCTGGCGCGTTTTAAGCTGACGTGGCATCTTTCGGGTTCAGCGAAGCGAATAGATGGGTTATGCAGATCTACAACCAAGATTGCCGGACCGCAAGCGGTGAGCCCTTCAATCTGCGCGCCCTGCGTGGCCAGGTACTGCTGGTGGTCAATGTCGCCAGTCGCTGCAGCTACACGCCGCAGCTCGCCGAGCTCGAACGGCTCTATCGGCGCTATCGCTATCAGGGCTTTACCGTGCTGGCGTTTCCCTGCAACCAGTTCGCCCACCAGAGCCCCGAACCGGCGCATACCTTCGGCGCCTTCTGCGAGCGTGAATACGACGTGACCTTCCCGGTCATGGAAAAGGTCCGCGTCAATGGCCGTCACGCTCATCCGCTGTTCGTGCTGTTGCGTCGCCAGGCCCCGGGAATGCTGGGCAGCACCCCGATCAAGTGGAATTTCACCAAGTTCCTGGTCGGCCGCGACGGCCAGGTGATTCGCCGCTTCTCGCCACGCACCGGCCGGCTGGGTATCGTGCCGGAACTCGAAAGAGCCCTGCAGATTCCCTTTTCGGCCTAGTAGTCATCGCCATCGCCGCTCAATGCGGCGGCTGCTGGCCGCGGGCGACCATCAAGCGCGTCATCAAGGTATTCCAGCGCGCCCGGGTGAGCATCGTCGTCAAGCCCGAGAACAACGTCCAGAAGCCCTTGCGCCAGCCATGCAAGCGTCGATTATGAGTGACCAGCTGACGCAGCAGCCGGTGCTCGTCGACGTCGCGCCAGCTGTCGGTGACCGACATCTGCTGGCGGGCCAGCACCGGGGCGAGTTCCAGACGGAAGATCCACTCCAGCTGCTCGAGACTCAGGTCATGGCGTTCGATCACTTCGATCATGCGCGCATAGTCGCTTTCGCGGGGCTCGTTTTCCCGCCACAGCGTCGCCAGGGCGAGCCACAACTCGCCACGCTCGTCGACCAGGGTTTGCGGGTCTTTCATGGCAGGGGCCTCCTTGGTAGCGACAGAATTGTGAAGGGCATGCGCGCTTATTGCGAGACCCGGCTCCTCGATCTGACCGCTGTGTGATCGGCGCCGTGGCGCGGGGCGGACAGTGCGCCGGCAAACCGCTAGAATAGCCGCATCGGCCGGCCCCGGTGAAACCGGGCTTCAGGCAGGGAATGTCCCGTTCTTCCCAAAGCAAGTTATTCCAATAGAGAGTCGAGGTCTGACGTGATCATCAAACCCAAGGTCCGCGGTTTCATCTGCACCACCACCCATCCCACCGGCTGCGCGATGAACGTGCTCGAGCAGATCCAGGCGACGCGCGCCGCGCTCGGCGAACGCAAGGCTGCCGACGCGGGGCCGAAGAAGGTGCTGGTGATCGGCGCCTCGAGCGGCTATGGCCTGGCGGCGCGGATCACCGCGGCGTTCGGCTACGGCGCCAGCACCCTGGGGGTGTTCTTCGAAAAGCCCGGCAGCGAGAAGAAGCCGGGCACCGCGGGCTGGTACAACTCGGCCGCCTTCGACCGTTTCGCCAAGGAGGAGGGCCTCTACAGCAAGGCGATCAACGGCGACGCCTTCTCCCACGAGACTCGCGACAAGGCGATCGAGATGATCAAGCAGGATCTCGGCGAGATCGACCTGGTGGTCTACTCGCTGGCCTCGCCGGTGCGCAAGCTGCCCGACAGTGGCGAACTCAAGCGCTCGGCGCTCAAGCCGATCGGCGAGACCTACCGCGCTACCGCCATCGACACCAACAAGGACGCCATCATCGAGGCCGAGGTCGAGCCGGCCAGCGAGCAGGAGATCGCCGACACCATCCAAGTGATGGGCGGCGAGGACTGGGAGCTGTGGATCGACGCGCTGGACCAGGCCGGGGTGCTCGCCAAGGGCGCCAAGTCGGTGGCCTTCAGCTACATCGGCACCGAGATCACCTGGCCGATCTACTGGCACGGTGCGCTGGGCAAGGCCAAGGAGGATCTCGACCGCGCCGCCGGCGAGATCGACAAGCGCCTAGGCAAGAGCGGTGGCGGCGCCAACGTCGCGGTGCTCAAGTCGGTGGTCACCCAGGCCAGCGCGGCGATCCCGGTGATGCCGCTGTACATCGCCATGGTCTACAAGGTGATGAAGGAGCAGGGCCTGCACGAAGGCACCATCGACCAGTTGAACCGCCTGTTCCGCGATCGGCTCTACGCCGATGCCGCCCCCGAGACCGACGAGGCCGGGCGGCTGCGTCTCGACGACTGGGAGCTGCGCGACGACGTCCAGCAGGCCTGCAAGGAGCTGTGGCCGAAGGTGACCAGCGACAACCTGTTCGAGATCACCGACTACGCCGGCTACAAGCACGACTTCCTCAAGCTGTTTGGCTTCGTGCGTGACGACGTCGACTACGACGCCGAGGTCGAGCCGGTCGCCGACTACGACGTCGTCCAGCTGTAAGGCGACGTCATGGTTCGGCGAATGCTAGATGCAGCGGGGCGCTTGTTGCTGGATTTGCTGGCCACCATCGCACGTTCGAAAGCCTTAATAGCTGAGCTCGATCGCCACGATGCCCCTCGAGAGTAACCCGCCGGGCGTTATCCGACAGGTCGGTTTCGTGCTGCTGCCGGGGTTCTCGCTGCTCGCCCAGGCGTGTGCCCTGGAGCCGCTTCACGTCGCCAACCTGCTGGCCGGCGAGCGTCTCTATACGCCGTTGACCTTCGGTCTCGACGAACGCGCGGTGAAGAGCGCCGCCGAGCTGGCGCTGTCGCCGCACAGCGTGGCCGGCGACGATGCCGGCGAGCTCGATATGCTCATCGTCTGCGCGCCGGCGGCTTTCAACGGCGCCCACGATGCGCTGTTGGCATGGCTGGCGCGGCTGGCCGGACGCGGCGTGGCGCTAGGCGGCATCGCCGGCGGCACCGAGGTGCTGGCCCGCGCCGGGGTACTCGACGGCTATCGTGCCACGCTGCCCTGGCAGAGCGCCGAGTCGTTCGTGCAGGCGCATCCCGCGGTGCGCGTCAGCCAGCAGCTGTTCGAGATCGATCGCGATCGCCTGACCTGCGGTGGCGGCACCGCGGCGATGGACATGATGATGACGCTGATCGCCCAGCACCACGGTCAGACGCTCGCCGAGCGGATATCCGAGCACTTCGTCTGCGAACGCATTCGCATGGGCGACGAGCCGCAGCACGTACCGCTGCGCTCGCGCCTCGGCCACGCCCCGCAGAGCCTGTTCGATGCCATCACGCTGATGGAGTCGAACATCGAGGAGCCGTTGACCACCCACGAGTTGTCCACCCACCTGGGCATCTCGCGGCGCCAGCTCGAGCGGCTGTTCAAGAAATACCTGCAGGCGGTGCCCAGCCGCTACTACCTCGACCTGCGCCTGCAACAAGCCCGCAAGTTGCTGCGCGAGACCGACCAGGCGGTCGGCGACATCGCCCTGCAGACCGGCTTCTCCTCCGGCGCGCATTTCTCCACCGCCTATCGCAACCACTTCGGCATGACCCCGCGGGAGGAGCGGCTGGGCTGAGCGTTCAGCGCGGCGAGGCCTTGCGCGCCAGCAGTGCCCGAAACAGTCTGCCCAGCATCACCGGCTGGTCCTCCTCGATGACGAACCCCGCTTCACTCAAAAGCGGCCCGGCCTGACGGGTGATGTCGGTGGCGATGGCACTGGTCAGCGCGTTCAGCGCTCGACGGCCCGGGCCCGGGGAGTGGCCGTCGGGCTGAAACTTGTCCATCACGCACAGCTGGCCGTCGTCGGCGAGCACTCGGTAGGCTTCGCGAAGGCCCCGATCGGGGTCCGGCATCACTGCCAGAATCAGATGCATGATCACCACGTCGAAATGGCCGTCGGGGAAGTCGAGGCGCTCGGCGTCCATCTCGCGGGCGACGAAATCGAAGCCCAGCGATTCGGCGCGGGCGCGAAAGCGCGCCACCATCGCCGGACTGAGATCGCTCGCGTGCAGCTCGATATGGCGGGGCAGGTAGCACAGATCGAGCCCGGTGCCGGCACCCACGATCAGTACCCGCTCGCCACCCGCCCAGTCGACAGCATCCAGCGCCCGCCGCCGCGCGCGACGAAAGGCGCGGTCGGCGACCAGATCGTAGAGCGGGGCATACAGCGAATAGCGCAGGCGATTCCAGGCGGTGGTGTTGAACATGGCGATCATTCCCCGGTGCGTGGCGCATGCGACTCCATGCGCCTCATGGGGAGGATAGCGCGAGTTACCTGTCTGTGGCGCCCGGTCAGCGCGTCAGGCCATGGTATCGACGATCCCGCCCTCGACGCGCAGTGCCGCGCCGGTGGTCGCGCTGGCCTGCGTGGAGGCGGCGTAGACGCTCATGTTGGCGACCTCCTCGGGGGTGGCCAGGCGCTGGATGATCGACGAGGGGCGATTCTCGGCGACGAAACGCGCTTCCATTTCGGCTGGCGAGACGCCCTCCTGCTCGGCGGCCTGCTTGATCATGCCGAGTACGCCTTCCGAACGGGTCGGCCCCGGCAGGATGGCGTTGACGGTGACGTTGGTGCCGCTGAGCACCTTGGCCAGCCCGCGCGAGATCGACTGCACGGCGCTCTTGGTCATGCCGTAATGGACCATCTCGCTGGGGATGTTGAGCGCCGACTCGCTGGAGATGAACTGCACGCGGCCCCAGTCGCGCTGCTTCATGCCCTGGGCGTAGTGACGCGACAGCCGCACCGCGCTCATCACGTTGACGTCGAAGAATTGCTGCCAGGTGGCGTCGTCGATCGCGAAGAAATCCTGCGGGCCGAAAATGCCCACGTTGTTGATCAGAATGTCGGCCTCGGGGCGGGCCTCGATCAGCGCCTGGCAGCCCTCGGCGCTGCCCAGGTCGGCGGCCACGCCGGATACGCCGGCATCGGGTACCGCTTGCCGGATGGCTTCGATGGCGGCATCGACGCGCGCCTGGGTACGCCCGGTGACGGTGACCTCGGCGCCGGCCCGGGCTAGCCCCTGGGCGATGGCGAAGCCGATGCCGGCGGTGGAGCCGCTGACGATGGCGCGTTTGCCGGAAAGATCGATCTGCATTGCACACTCCTTGGCTTGCGGTACCCGGCGATCCGTTCACGATTGCGCCGGGGTCGAAATTTGTAGCCTGCTAAAAAGATGGGTCGAAAGCAGGATAGTTCAAGCCGCTTTTTATGGGAGCCCGAAGCCGCTCCCTTTATGAGAGCCCGAAGCCGCTCTCGCCAAAAGCCCGCAGCCGCTTTTCATAATTCGCCGTCCCATCGCTGAAAGCCTTTGGCCAAGTGTGTCCTTATACTCGAATTATCATCAATCCCAGGATGGAGAACCCCATGACCGACACCCCGACCCGCGCCGACTTCGACCGTTACATGGTGCCCAACTACGCGCCGCAGCAGAGAATTCCGGTGCGCGGCGAGGGTAGCCGGCTGTGGGATCAGGACGGCCGCGAGTATGTCGACTTCGCCGGCGGTATCGCGGTCAACTCGCTGGGGCATTGCCATCCGGTATTGGTCGACGCGCTCAAGGCCCAGGCCGACAAGCTCTGGCACCTGTCCAACGTCTACACCAACGAGCCGGCGCTCAAGCTGGCCCGCGCGTTGACCGAGCGCACCTTCGCCGACAAGGTCTATCTGTGCTCCTCCGGCGGCGAGGCCAACGAGGCCGCGCTCAAGCTGGCGCGGCGCTGGGCCCACGACACCCACGGCGAGAACAAGCACAAGATCGTCTCGTTCCGCCAGTCGTTCCACGGGCGTACCTTCTTCACCGTCAGCGTCGGCGGCCAGCCCAAGTACTCCCAAGGCTTCGGCCCGGTGCCCGGCGGCATCGTGCACGGCGAGTTCAACAACCTCGACAGCGTGCGCGAGCTGATCGACGCCGATACCTGCGCGGTGATCGTCGAGCCGCTGCAGGGCGAGGGCGGCATCGTTCCGGCCACCCAGGCATTCCTCGAAGGCCTGCGCGCGCTGTGCGACGAGCACCAGGCGCTGCTGATCTTCGACGAGGTGCAGTCGGGCATGGGGCGTCCCGGCACGCTGTTCGCCTACATGCGCTACGGCGTGACTCCGGACATCCTGACCAGCGCCAAGTCGCTGGGCGGCGGTTTCCCTGTCGGCGCGATGCTGACCACCGATCGCATCGCCCCGGTGTTCAAGCTGGGTACCCACGGCTCCACCTACGGCGGCAACGCGCTGGGCTCGGCGGTGGCGCTGGCGGCGCTCGAATACATCGACACCCCGGAAGTGCTGGAGGGCGTCCAGCGCCGCCACGAGCGCTTCCGCGAGCACCTCGACACGCTCAACTCGAAGCATGGCGTGTTTCAGGGCGTGCGCGGCATGGGCCTGTTGATCGGCGCGCAGATGGCCCCCGAGTACGAGGGCCGCGCCAAGGAGATCCTGCCGCTGGCCATCGAGGAGGGCGTGATGGCGCTGATCGCCGGGCCCAACGTGCTGCGCATGGCGCCGTCGCTGGTAATTCCCGAGGCCGACATCGACGAGGGCATGGCGCGTCTCGACCGGGCCATCGCACGCTTCGTCGAGTCGGCATGAACGTCCAGTCGCCATCGATGAGTGCGCCGATGTCACCGCCGAGAGGAAACGCCATGCTGGTCGTGCGTCCCGCCAAGCCAGCCGACCTGCCGGGCCTCGAGCGCCTGGCGGGCAGCGCCACGCCACGCCTGACCAACCTGCCGACGCACCGCGACCGGCTCGAGGAGCGGATCACCCGCTCGCAGCGCTCGCTGTCCCGCGAGGTCGACTTCCCCGGCGACGAGAGCTACACCTTCGTGCTCGAGGACCTGGAGCGCGGCGAAGTGGTGGGCACCGCCACCATCCGCGCCCACGCCGGTGCCCACGAGGCGTACTATACCTATCGCCAGGAAACGCTGATCCACGCCTCGCAGCAGCTCAACGTGCGCCGCGAGGTGCAGACCCTGTCGCTGTCCCACGAGGTCTCGGACGCCAGCCTGCTGTGCGCGCTGTCGCTCGACGCGCGTTACAAGGGCACCAGCGCCGAGAGCCTGCTGCGCCGCTCGCGACTGATGTTCATCGCCCAGTATCCGGAGCGCTTCGCCGAGATCCTGGCGATCGCCTTCCCCGGCTACCTGGACGACGATGGCGAATCGCCGTTCTGGAACAGCGTCGGCCGGCACTTCTTCGTGCGTGGCTATCAGGAGATGAACCACCTCGCCGGGGTGCGCTCGAAGAGCTTCATCGCCGAGGTGATGCCGCAGTTCCCGCTGTACCTGCCGTTGCTCACGCCGGCGGCCCGCGCGGCGATCGGCCAGGAGCATCCGGCCCACGAAGCGGCGCTCGCCGAGATGCTCGCCGAGGGCTTCTCGCGCTCGCGCCACGTCGACATCTTCGATGCCGGCCCGCTGATCAAGGCCGACCGCGAACGCCTGGCGACCTTTTGCCACAGTACCTGGCATCCGGTGCGCATCCGGCCGGCCGGCGCGCTGCCCGATGCCGAGCCGGCGCTGATCGCCAATCAGAAGCTCGGCGGGTTCCGCTGCGTGGTGGCCCGCTACGCGCTGTCGCCCACCGGCCAGTTGGTGCTCTCGCCCGAGCACGCCGCGGTGCTCGGCGTCGAGGAGGGGCGCGCGGTGCTCGCCACGCCGCTGGCGCTGCCCGCTGCGGAAGACACCTTCGACGAGGGGGAACTGTAATGCGCATTCGTCCCATCGCCCGCGGCGACATCGACGGCCTGCAGCAGATCGCCCAGGAAACCGGCGTGGGCTTCACTTCGCTGCCCGACAACCGCGACTTCCTGGTCGGCAAGATCGAGTCGGCGACGCGCGCCTTCGAACAGCAGACCCCGGTCGACGACCGGCTGTATTTTTTCGTACTCGAGGACGACGAGCGCGGCGAACTGGCCGGCTGCTGCGCCATCGAGGCGCAGGTGGGCCGCGAGGTGCCGTTCTATCACTATCGATTGGGTACGCTGGCCCACTCCTCGGTTCAGCTCGACCTGCATCGCACCATCGATACGCTGTTTCTAAGCTCGGACCATACCGGCGACGCCGAGGTAGCCTCGCTCTACCTGCGCCCGGAATATCGCGGTGGCCAGCGCAATGGCGCCTTGCTCTCCCAGGCGCGCTGGCTGTTCATGGCCCAGTTCCGCGACAGCTTCCCCGACAAGGTGCTCGCCGAGATGCGCGGCAAGTTCGACGAGAACGGCGTGAGCCCCTTCTGGCAGTGCCTGGGCAGCCACTTCTTCCCGATGGATTTCAACGAGGCGGACCGCCTGACCGGGCTGGGGCAGAAGAGCTTCATCGGCGAGCTGATGCCCAAGTTCCCGATCTACACCACTTTTCTGAACGACGAGGCGCGGGCCTGTATCGGCGAGGTTCACGCGCACACCCGGCCGGCGCTGGAGATGCTCAAGAAGGAGGGCCTGCGCTGGGAGGGCTATATCGACATCTTCGACGCCGGCCCCACGGTGGAAGCCTATATCGACGACGTGCGCGCGGTGCGTCACTCCCGGCTGTGTCCGGTGGAGATCGTCAGCGATTCACGGGCCGGCGCGACGAACGGCGAGCGGCCGAGCTGGCTGGTGGCGACCACCCGCATGGCCGACTTTCGCGCCAGTTGGGTCGGTCGCGGCCCCGACGCGGACGACAGCCTGGCCTTGACCGACGCCGAGGCCCACCGGCTGGGCGTCACCGCCGGAGATTTCCTGCGGGTGCTCGAAAGCTGAGCTTCGAGCTACGAGCTTCGAGCTTCGAGCTTCGAGCTTCGAGCTACGAGCTACGAGCTACGAGCTTCGAGCTTCGAGCTTCGAGCTTCGAGCTTCGAGCTTCGAGCTTCGAGCTTCGAGCTTCGAGCTTCGAGCTTCGAGCGAAGGGGTTGCGAACGTTGTGCGTTGGCTGAAGCTGCGGCTCGCGTCTCGCGGCTTACAAACCAATCACCAGGAGCGATGTATGAACGCCAAGCAGCAACTATTCATCGGCGGTCGCTGGATCGACGGCGAGGCCGAGCGCTTCGCCAAGACCGACCCGATCACCGGCGCCATCCTTTGGCAGGCCGATGCCGCCAGTGCCGGCCAGGTCGGGCGGGCGGTAGCCGCCGCGCGCCAGGCGTTTCCCGACTGGGCGCGGCTGGGCTTCGATGCCCGCCTGGCGCTCGTCGAGCGTTTTCGCGACGAACTCGAGGCCAACCGCGAGGCGCTCGCCGAGAGCATTGCCCATGAAACCGGCAAGCCGCTGTGGGAGGCGCGCACCGAGGTCGGCGCGATGATCGGCAAGGTGGGCATCTCGGCCACTGCCTATCAGGAGCGCACCGGCGAGCGCAGCCGCGACGTCGCCGGCGCGCGCGCCGTATTGCGCCATCGCCCGCACGGCGTGCTGGCGGTGTTCGGCCCGTACAATTTCCCTGGTCACCTGCCCAATGGGCACATGGTGCCGGCATTGCTGGCCGGCAATTGCGTGGTCTTCAAGCCCAGCGAGCAGACCCCGCTGACCGCCGACCTGACACTGCAGTGCTGGCAGGCCGCCGGGCTGCCCGACGGCGTGATCAACCTCGTCCAGGGTGGGGCGCCGGTGGGCCAGGCGCTGGCCGGCGCGGGCGATATCGACGGCCTGCTGTTCACCGGCAGCGCCAGGATCGGCAAGTTGCTGCACGAGCAGTTCGCCGGCCAGGTCAGCAAGATCCTGGCGCTCGAACTGGGCGGCAACAACCCGCTGGTGGTCAAGGACGTGCCGGACCAGGACGCCGCGGTGCTGACCATCCTGCAGTCGGCGTTTCTCTCCGGCGGCCAGCGCTGCACCTGCTCGCGGCGGCTGATGGTGCCGGAGGGCGAGGCCGGCGATCGGCTGCTCGAGGCGCTGACCGAGGCCATCGCCAGGCTGCACGTCGCCGCGCCGTTCAGCGAGCCGGCGCCGTTCTACGGCGGCCTGGTCAGCGTGGCGGCGGCCGACGGCCTGCTCAAGGCCCAGGATGCGCTCGAGGCGCTGGGCGGCAGCGTGCTCGCGCGCATGCAGCGCCTGGTCGGCGATACCAGCCTGGTGTCGCCGGCGCTGATCGACGTCACCGGCCTCGCGGTGCCCGACGAGGAGCATTTCGGTCCGCTGCTCAAGGTGCATCGCTACCGCGACTGGGACGAGGCGATCGCGCTTGCCAACGACACCCGCTACGGACTTTCCGCCGGGCTGATCGGCGGCGACCAGGCCGATTGGGACGACTTCCTGCTGCGCATTCGCGCCGGCATCGTCAACTGGAATCGTCAGACTACCGGCGCCTCCTCTGACGCGCCGTTCGGCGGCATCGGCGACAGCGGCAACCATCGCCCCAGTGCGTACTATGCGGCGGATTACTGCGCCTACCCGATCGCCTCGATGGAGAGTGAGGCGCTGGCGATGCCCGACAACCTGCCGCCGGGCGTGACGCTGGGGGAAAGCTCATGAGCGCGACCGCGAACGACGCCGATACCCGGCGCGGGGTGCGCGAAGTCAACTTCGACGGACTGGTCGGGCCGACCCACAACTACGCCGGGCTGGCCCACGGCAACGTGGCGTCGATGCGCCACGGCGGGCTGGCCTCCAACCCCCGCGAGGCCGCGTTGCAGGGCCTGGCCAAGATGAAGGCGCTGGCCGACGCCGGCTACGCCCAGGGCGTGCTGCCGCCGCAGCAGCGCCCCGATCTGGGCGCGCTGCGCGATCTGGGATTCACCGGCAGCAATGCCGAGGTGCTCGAACGCGCCGCGTGCGAGGCGCCGCAATTGCTGCGTGCGGTGTGCTCGGCCTCGAGCATGTGGACGGCCAACGCCGCCACCATCACCCCGAGCCGTGACGCCGCCGACGGTCGGGCGCATTTCACCCCGGCCAATCTGCAATCGAGCTTCCATCGCTTCCTCGAGCCGCAGACCACGGCTCGGGTGCTCGCGGCAATCTTTCGCGACCCGATGCGCTTCGCCCACCATCCGGCGCTGCCGGCGACCCCGGCGTTCGCCGACGAGGGCGCGGCCAACCACACCCGGCTCGCCGGCGAGCACGATGAGCCCGGCGTGCATCTCTACGTCTACGGTCGTCAGGCGTTCGGTGGCAATATTGAACGAGAGCCCAAGCGCTTCCCGGCGCGCCAGACGCTCGAGGCCAGCCAGGCGGTGGCTCGCCAGCACGGCCTCGGCGCGGATCAGGTGGTGTTCGCCCAGCAGCATCCCGAGGCCATCGACGCCGGGGTGTTCCACAACGACGTGATCGCGGTGGGCAACGGGCCGGTGCTGCTCTATCACGAGATGGCCTTCCTCGACGAGCAAGGAACGCTCGACGAGCTGCGCGGCAAGATGACCACGCCGCTGATCCCGGTGCGCGTGCCCAGCGCGGCGGTGAGCCTCGACGACGCGGTGAGCACCTACCTGTTCAACTCGCAGCTGCTTTCCGCTCCGGACGGCTCGGGGGCGATGACCCTGGTGGTGCCCGGCGAGTGCCAGGAGAACGAGGCGGTGTGGCGGACGATCCAGAATCTGCTGCTGGCCGGTGCCAACCCGATCAGCAAGGTGATGGTCAAGGACGTCAAGCAGAGCATGCGCAACGGCGGCGGCCCGGCCTGCCTGCGCCTGCGCGTGCCGCTTTCGGAGGTCGAGCGCGCCGGGCTGTCGGGCCGGGTGCTGCTCGATGAAGCGCTGTACGACGAACTCACCGGCTGGGTCGAGCGCCATTATCGGGACTCGCTGACCCCGGCGGATCTCGCCGATCCGCGGCTCGCCGAGGAGACGCTGACCGCCCTCGACGAGTTGACGCGAATTCTCGCCATCGGCTCGGTGTATCCGTTCCAGCTGGATGCGTGACGTTGCCGTCACCAAGCCGCTGAATCCGGGCCAGGGCGGACATCCCATACAGTCTGGCCAATGCCTGGCACACTCGATACCCGTTCTCCGGCAGTGCTGGCCTGCCAAGGCTGGCGCGCCGCTGGGGGGAAGCGCCCTGCTGCATAAGCTATCATTTCACGCTATGATGCGCTGTCACGACCACTCGCCTGGAGGAACCCAATGATCAGGAAGACTCTCTCCTGTACCCTCATGGCTGTCGCCATGACCATGGCAGCAACGATGCTTTTCTTTGCCAGCTCTGCATCGCTGCAAGCAGCTGTTACCGAGCTATCCGCAGATCAGAAAAATCGCCTGGAGCGTTCCTACTCGCCTAGTTTCGGTCCCCAGGACGCTCCCGTGACTATCGTGGAGTTTTTTGATCCCGCCTGCGAGGCTTGCCGGGCTTTCTACCCGATAGTGAAGCAGATCCTTGCCGA
The DNA here is from genome assembly GCF_021151495.1 of Halomonas sp. IOP_31. NCBI lineage: Bacteria > Pseudomonadati > Pseudomonadota > Gammaproteobacteria > Oceanospirillales > Halomonadaceae > Halomonas > Halomonas sp. IOP_31. Next base: position 24,438 of record NZ_JAIRBP010000006.1, read on the forward strand.
GAATCCCGACGATGTCCGCCTGGTACTGAGATATACGCCATTCCATGAGAGCTCGGAAGCCGCAGTGCGCCTGCTTGAGGCTGCAAGGCTGCAAGGCGTTTTCAAGCCAGTCCTGGAGGCGATACTTGCCGCGCAGCCAGAGTGGGGGAATGGTGGACCCCGTATCGAGGCTGCCTGGGCGGCAGCGGAAGAGGCCGGTCTTGATGTGGAAAAAGCGCGCAAAAATCTTGTCAGGCCGGATATAGACGCCACCATCAATCAGGACAAGAAAGATGTGGCGGCGTTGAAGATCATGCAAACCCCGACTTTCTTTGTCAATGGCCAGCCACTTTCCTCCTATGGCGCTCAACAGCTAAAAGACCTGGTTAGCAAGAAGATTGAATCCAGTCAGTAATCCCGCAATCAAATAAATCCCGTAATCAAGTAAGCACGTATCCCTCGGCTTTGCCGGGGATACGTGCTTGTTTACCCACCAGATCGTTTGCTGAGCGGCTGACTGAAGCCAATTTAGCGCCGCCAGGCCGATGCCCGTCGTTGCTCCGTTAATGATGATCGCTTGATTTTCGAGTTTCAAATGCAGTGACGTCAAGGGCGGCAAGCCGCTAAGCTGACGCCCATCAGCACATGGAGGCATGCCTGTGGCCGGTAGCAGTCTGCTCACATTGATCGATGACATCGCCACGCTCCTCGACGACGTCTCGTTGATGACCAAGGTGGCGGCGAAGAAGACCGCCGGCGTGCTGGGCGACGACCTGGCGCTCAACGCCCAGCAGGTCGCCGGGGTGAAGGCCGACCGCGAGTTGCCGGTGGTCTGGTCGGTGGCCCGCGGGTCGCTGCTCAACAAGGTGATCCTGATTCCCGCGGCGCTTCTGATCAGTGCCTTGCTGCCCTGGGCGGTGACGCTGTTGCTGATGCTCGGCGGGGCGTATCTGTGCTACGAGGGTGTCGAGAAGCTGGCGCACAAGTTCCTGCAGCGTGCCGGGGACGACGACGAGCATCGCCGGCGGATCGCGGCGATGGCCGACGAGCAGGTCGACATGCGCGCCTTCGAGCGCGACAAGATCAAGGGCGCGGTGCGCACCGATTTCATCCTCTCCGCCGAGATCATCGTCATCACCCTGGGCACGGTGGCCGGGGTCTCGCTGGGCCAGCAGGTCGCGGTGCTGGTGGGGATCGGCCTTTTGATGACCGTCGGGGTCTACGGGCTGGTCGCCGGCATCGTCAAGCTCGACGACCTGGGGCTGTATCTCAGCCGTCGCGGGGGCCTGCTCAACGCCATCGGGCGCGGCCTGCTGGCCGGTGCGCCCTATCTGATGAAGAGCCTGTCGGTGATCGGCACGCTGGCGATGTTCCTGGTTGGCGGCGGCATCCTCACGCATGGCATCCCGGTGCTGAATCGACTCGTGGAAGGCGTCGCCGAAAGCGATTTCGCCGTCCCCGGCCTCGATGCGGTGATCCAGGGCCTCGGCCCGTCGCTGCTCAACATGCTCGTCGGGCTGATCGTTGGTGCGCTGGCGCTGGGCGCGGTGACGCTGATCGGGCGCCTGCTCGGGCGCGGCAAACCACGCCGCGGCGACAGCGAGCCCTCGTGAGAAGGCGGCCATGGCCAGGCGGGGCCGCCAGCGTACTTTTGTCGATGATCGACTGCGCCGAGATAGCCGGTGATCGGCCGCGCCAAGACAATCGAACCCATGACTCCAGGAGAAACGGTGAACGATCCCCAGTCCCCCTTGCGCCAGGCCAGTAACTTCCCGGGGAACCTGCTGCGTCGCTGCCACCAGATCAGCGTGGCGATCTTCCTCAACAAGGGCAAGCCGCTGCAAGTGACCCAGCTGCAATACATTGTGCTGGCGGCGCTGGAAGAGCGGGGCACCCTCGACCAGAGCCGCCTGGGCGGCTTGACCGCCCTCGATCGCAACACCACGGCGGTAGTGGTCAAGAAGCTCGAAGCGCGGGGACTGGTGACCCGCGAGCGCAACGCGCAGGACCGGCGTTCGATGCTGGTCACGCTGTCGGCGCAGGGCCGCGATCTGCGGCGCCGGGCCGAAGTCGTCGCCGTCGATACCCAGGACGAGCTGATGGCGCCGCTGTCGGCCGCGGAGCGCGAGACGCTGCGCGGCTTGTTGCAGAAGATCGCCGATCAGAACAATGGCTTGAGCCGGGTGCCGGTGATCAAGTGATCCCGCTCAACGGGCGTCGCGCATCGACACGTTCATGCCCTGGCCGGCCTTGGGGCTGTGGGTATGACAGGCGTCGCCGGCGTCGAGCTTGTCGAGCTCGATGTACAGCCGCACCAGGAGTCTGTCGGGCTTGGCCGAGTCGCCTTCCAGCGAGCGCCCGAGTGCTTGGCGCACCCGACTGCGGGCCCCGTCGCAGCCCACCGCGTAGCGCGCCTTGACGGTTTCCAGCTGGCCTTCATGGCCCGGCTCGAGGCGCTTCAGGGTGGCCGTCACCGGGTAATCGACAGCGTCCGCCCTTGCCGCGTCGGCCAGGCCGGCAGCGATGGTCAGATCGCGCAGCCGCCGCGAGTAGTTGGGGGTCAGCCGCGAGCTGTGCCGCCAGGGTCAGCCCCGCCGGCCCACGAGTAACCGTTGCGCAGAGTCACTTGGATCGCATGGGCGATTTCATCAGATGACTCGGAGATGCCGCTGGACATGGAAGCCTCGCTCAAGGAGCAGGGCATCCACAGCATCGAGGAACTGATGCAGGCGCTGCAGGCCGAAATCGACAGGAACCGAAAAGGGTGACGGGCACCTCGATTGAACCGGAGCAGGCACCGTATCAGGTGCGGGTCGGCATGTCGGCCAGCAGGAAGTCGCGGATGAAACGGTGGCGACGGGCCTTGGCCACATCAAGCACTAGGGCCTGTTGACGTTTCAGCGTGAACCGCGTTGCTGCGCCAAAGGGCGCCAGGCAAGACGAGGGATGCAGGCAAGGGTTGTTTCCTTGCCAAGTCCCGCAACGCTGCATGGCGTCCTTTGACGCGCAACCCAACGGGACGGGGTCCATTGGGCGCAGCACTGCGTTATTCGTCGCTCATTGGGAATAACCCAACCACGCTCCTCACGCCTTGTTCTACACCCAATGGGCCTCCGTCGCGGCCGCGACGAAACGTCAACAGGCCCTAGCGACATGTCCAGATTAAGGTAGTCGTGGGCGATGCGGTTACGCAGGCCAATGACGGCGTTCCAGGCTGGTTCATCCGTCTTGGCCAGCTGACCCAAAGCAATTAACTGGTGGAAGGCGTCATAGGCCGAGATCGGTACCGTGTGGCCCTGAAGTTTCAATAGGTGCTTGGCCTTGCCGATGGCATTCTCGGTCAGTACCTGCAAGGCATGCAATACGCCGTTCTCTTCCAGAGCATTCAGGGTGTCACCATCTTCCAGCCGACTGGCGGCCTGGTCGAGCACCGCGGATTGCCGTTCGGCGAGCTGGCGGGTTTCGGCGAGGTAGGCATCAAGGTGCATAGCGCTGTTCCAGCATCCAGTGTTCCATATCGCGCCAGGTACGTGTCAGAAAGCGTGCCCACGGCAGGCCGTCATCCCCCTGCAGCGGAATGCCTTCCTCGACCACGGCGATTCGCATCGTCAGGCCGGCACGGTGAAGATCGACGATATCCAGGCGGGCTTCCGATACCTCCAGGGCCTTCGCCAGTGCTCGGCGCAGGGTCTCGTTGCGACCAAAATACTCGAACGGGTCGTCCGGTACGGTTTGCCACTGCACGGCGATATCCCAGTCGCTAGCCTCGCTGGCGCGCCCGTTGGCCCGGCTACCGATGAGTACGGCAAAGGCCAGGCCGGGGTAGTCGGCCAACGCCGCCTTCAAGGCGGGCAGGGTCGTATCAAGATCGTTGCGCATGATGGGCTCCCGAAGCTGCCGCCAGCATAGCATGGCCGTTTTACTGCCGTATGGTGATGCGTTTCCGAGATCGGATTGGCTCGCCCACTGTTAAACGTCGGTGGGGTAACGGGACCCGCTGATGCGAGCTGTTCATTGCCTGCCGGTCTTGCTAAAAGGCTTCAGCTTGATTTGCGACGCTACCCTGGCGGCTTCGTGTCGCCCCCCGGCTCGCGCTACCATGCGCTCATCCGATGCCCCCGTGAGTGAGAACCCATGACCCTGGAACCGATTCCGATGGCGCTGCTGGCGGCGCTGATCGCTTTTTTCGCCGGCTGGAGCCTAGCCGCCTGGCGTGGCGCGCGTCGCCTTGCGCCGCTACGAGAGATCAAGGCCGAACTCGAGAAACAACTGGCCGAGCGGACGAGCCAGCTGGACGACGCGCAAGCGGCGCAGGACGCTCAGCGCGAGGCGCTGTCCCAGGCGCAGCTCGCCCAGGCCCGGCTGGAAGCCGAGCTGACCGGGGTCCGGGCGCATCAGGCCAATCTGCGCGAAGGCTTCGACGAGCGCCTGCGCGAGCGCGACGCCGAGCGTCAGCGCCTGGACAGCCAGCGCCGCGACGCCCAGCTCGCGCTCGAGGCCAGTCAGGAGAAGGTCGCCGAGCTGCGCGAGGCGCTCAAGTCGGCGACCACCCGGCTCGAGGCCAAGCAGCAGCACTTTCGCGAACAGTTCGAGTTGCTCAAGGAAAGCCGCGACAGCCTCAAGAAGGAGTTCGAGAATCTCGCCAACGAGATTCTCGAACGCAAGGGCAAGGCCTTCTCGGAGCTTTCCTCGGAGCGCATAGGCGGCCTGCTGCAGCCGATCCAGTCCGAGATGAAGGGCTTTCGCGAGAAGGTCGAATCGATCCATCAGCAGGAGAGCGAGCAGCGCGTGCAACTGCGTACCGAGTTGCAGCAGCTGCAGCATCTCAACCGCGCGATTACCGATCAGGCCGACAAGCTGACCACCGCGCTGCAGGGCCAGAAGAAGATCCAGGGCAACTGGGGCGAGCTGATGCTCGAGAACGTGCTCGACGGCGCCGGGCTGCGGCTGGGCATCGACTACAAGCGGGAGGTCAGCTTCACCACCGAGGACGGCCGCAAGCGCCCCGACGCGATCGTCTATCTGCCGCAGGGCAAGCATCTGGTGATCGACGCCAAGACCTCGCTGGCCGCCTATACGCGTTACGTCAACTGCGACGACGACGGCGAGCGCCGCCAGGCGCTGGGCGAGCACTGCCAGGCGGTGCGCGAGCGGATCAGCGAACTGGCCGATCGCCACTACCACGACCTGCCGGGACTCAATTCGCCGGAGGTGGTGATCATGTTCGTGCCGGTGGAGTCGGCCTACGTCGAGGCGCTCAAGTACGACGAGGGGCTCTACCAGCGCGCCATCGAGAACAACGTGCTGGTCGCCACGCCGACCACGCTGCTGACCAGCCTCAATATCGTCCGCCAGTTGTGGCGTTTCGAGGACCAGAGCAAGCACACCGCCGAACTCGCCAATCGCGCCGAGAAGTTCTACGCCAAGCTGGCGACCTTCCTCAACAGCATGGAGGACGTCGGCAGAAAGCTCGACGGCGCGCGGGGCAGCTACGATCGGGCGATGAACCAGCTGGTCAGCGGCAAGGGCAACTTGATCAAGCAGACCGCCGAGTTCAAGGAACTGGGCGTGGCGGTCAAGAAGGAGCTGCCCGCCGAGCTGGTCGATCGCGCTCGCCTGGAGCTCGACAGCGGCGCAGCGGACGACGCTCGGGACGCGGCGCCGCAGGCGCATCGGCAAGCGACGCCATAGGAAGCCGCTAAAAACTCAAGGCACCGAGCTCGGGACGGCCCATCGATGGGTGCCATCGGTCGCCGTCGGTTCAGCAATGCTGATGCTGCTTGAGACGTTCGCGCAGCCCGTTCATGTCATCGCTGAGGTAACGCCCGTCGAAATCCGCTTCTTCGTACAGCTTTTCGCGATCCAGGATCTCGACATGATCGCGATGCTTGATCAATACGTGGTCCCTTTCCAAGGCGCTCAGCGAGCGGCTGATATGCACCGAGGTAAGACCCAGTATTTCGCCCAGCACTTTTTGTGAAATGGGCAGGTAAAAACAACCCATTTCGATGGTGCGTACACGGCTGAGACGGGTGAAGGTCTCGACGAAGAAATGCGCGATGCGTGAACGCGCGCTGCGGTGAACTGACATCAGCATGCGTTCGCTCAGCATCGACTCCTGTCGGGACAGCGACGCCATGAGGGCTATCGTCAATGGAGTCGAACTCTCGATGATGTCGACGATCCTGTGATGTGGAAAAGGGCAGATGACGCCCTCGGTGAGCATCCGCGCATGCGAGAGATGAGTCGCGAAGGTGAGTTCGCGCAGGCCGAGGATATCGCCGGGAAGCAGTATGTCGACGACCTGCCGGTTGCCATCGAGATTGTCGCGGCAGGTATAGGCCCAGCCGCTCTTGATAGTGTAGAGCTGATCCACCCGGTCGCCAATCGACCACAACGTCTGATTGGCAATGGCGCGATAGGGGTTTTTTTCGAGATCCCGCAGCAATTGCTGGTCATGCTCACCCAACGATATAAATTGGCTGAGTTTGGTGAATATGCAACTTTCATGCTGGTGCATTAAATCGCCTTTTGACTTCGTATAGCTGAATGAAGCAAACGGAACGCGAGTGGCCAACCGCTGGCTGAGATAGGGTCGGGAAGGCGATTGCTTGGAAGTTTCCGCCAAGGCAGGCTCGTCTTGGTTACTATACTTTTATTACTCGTTATACTTGCTGCTTATTGCTGGTCAACTAGTTGACCAAGCGCTGAATGGCTGCGACTCGAGGTATGCCACGCGAGCAAGGGCTACAAGTGTAGGTGCTAATTCAAGAGGGAAATAGTGATTTTTCCAATGAATTGTAAGAAAAGGTAATTATCGAGCTGACGCTACCGTTTGTTGGTACGCTATTGATGTAAAAATTAATACTTGAGTGATGGCTCATGGCAGCTGAAGGCTCGGTGTCGATTATTGCTGTTCCAGCCGGCCGCTAGCAGAACGCCCGGCGCAGTTGTGACAGATGTTTGCAGTTGTCGCTCAGAAGGCGTCGTAGTGACCGCTGGCTACCTTCGACGACCGATACTGTCCGGCGAGCTCATTCTCGATGTGGCGATACAGATCGCGCAGGCCAGGCTGCATGTCGGCGACGGCCTGGCGCTGATCGATATAGAAGGCGCGCTCGGCCTCGCTGAACAGAGATAGTCGGTGGGCGGCGGCTCGCTAAACGCCCCTGACTCGCGGAGAGAGCGGCGTCGGCTCAGCACCTGGGTGGCCACCAGCACGCCCGGGTGGGGGCGAAACGACAGATTCGCGCCCAACTCGGTATATTGGTAGCTGCCTCCGCCTTTGCTGCTGGAGCCGAAGAGATCGTTGTCGTCGCTGACCAGCCAGGCCTGACTGATGGAGCCATGCACCTGCAAGGTGTCCATGGCCTCGGCGGCCAGGGCCGGCTGGCAGGCGAGTCCCGCCAGGGCTGCCAACGACCCGCGGGCCCGGAAACTATGGTTCATCGCATTTTGCCGGGAAATGCGGCACAGATCATCGCGAACCAGCTCCCTCCCACAGCCCCCTGCCGGTTAGCTTGCCCTTGTGGGAGTGAATGTATTCGCGATGGCGGCGGGCACTGTACCTCCCCGGCCATGCCGGGCGCCTGCGGCGCCAATGACGAGATATTCGCGGCTCTGGAGCGTCTCGGCGATCTCAAGGCCGGGGGCATCCTCAGCGAAGAGGCGTTCACCGCCAAGAAGGCCGAGCTGCTGTCGCGCTTGTGACCGAGGAGCCATCTCTTTGCCGCGTCGATGTCGCTTACTTGGACAATTTCTACTTAACTACATAGAGAGTAGAGGCCAGCTAGTCCTCGCTGAAGGTCAAGAAAGCGCTTCATTGGAAAATCATGCATCACGATGAGCGCAATTAATGCTCGTCTTAAATCGAACCGTTGTTAAATGGATCGTTGGCCGTAGGGGTTGAACAGGGAGAGGTTGCCTCATGGGTAGAAGCGTATTTCACGGCGTTTCAAAGCAGCTCGATTCAGCGTTGGGTAAAGAAGATGCTTCTTGTGGCCTGCCGGGGTTGGCCACACAAGTTACGCGCGCGAAAAGAGCTGACACGTCATCAACCCGACGTGGCCATAGCCACGGAGAAAGTTACCGACTGCTTTTCGTAACGCCGGAAATTGCCGACCTGGTCAAGGTCGGAGGGCTCGGCGATGTCTCGTCGGCGCTGCCGCGGGCGCTGAGAGCGAGCTACGAGGCGCACGACGTGCGGGTGCTGATGCCTGGCTATCGCGAAGTGATCCACTCGGGCCATGTCATCGAGCCGGTGTGCACGCTGCCTGGCCATGCCGACATCCCCGCCTGCGAGCTTGGCCGGATCACGTGCGCCGATGGGCTGACAATCTACGTGCTGCGCTGCCCCGAACTCTACGAGCGCGAAGGCACCCCCTACGGCGATGAGCTGGGCATCGGCTGGCCGGACAACGACATCCGCTTCGCGCGTCTGGGGCTCGCCGCGGCGGATATCGCCTCGAACAGGCTGGGGCTCGGCTGGCGGCCGCAGCTGTTGCACCTCAACGACTGGCCGAGCGCGCTGGCGGCCGGCTACCTGCGCTGGCGGGGCGATGCCACCCCAAGCATCTTCACCATCCACAACCTGGCCTACCAGGGCGTCTATGAGGCCTCGCGCTGCCGTGCACTGGGTATTCCCGAGGCGGCCATGAACCTCGAGGAGCTCGAATACTATGGCCAGTTGTCGTTCATGAAGGCGGGAATCGCCTATTCCGCCCACGTCACCACCGTGAGCGCGACCTATGCCCGCGAGATCACCACGCCGGCGTTCGGTTGCGGGCTCGAGTCGCTGCTGGAGCGCAGGGCGGAACAGGGGCGGCTATGGGGGATCCCCAACGGCATCGACGATTCCTGGGACCCGCGTACCGATGCGCACCTCGCCCAGGCGTTCGCCATGAACGACTGGCGCGGCAAGCGGGCCAATGCCGAGCACGTGCGCCGCCTGTTCGGGCTCGGCGTGAGTAGCGGGCCGCTGTTCGCGGTAGTGTCGCGGCTGGTGCACCAGAAGGGCCTGGACCTGACCATCGGCGCGGCGGAATCCGTCGTGCGCGCCGGGGGCCAGATCGTGTTCATCGGGCGTGGCGAGATGCCGGTGGAAAAGGCGCTGCGCCATCTGGCGGCCCGTTTCCCGGGCGCCATCGGCGTCAATATCGGCTTCGACGAAGGCGAGGCGCGCTGCATGTATGCCGGCAGCGACTTCCTGCTGATGCCGTCGCGTTTCGAACCGTGCGGGCTGAGCCAGATGTATGCCCAGCGTTTCGGCTCGTTGCCGATCGCTCACCGCACCGGGGGGTTGGCCGATACCATCGAGGACGGCGTCACCGGTTTCCTGTTTGACGAGATGACGCTGGAAAGCTATATCCATGCCATCCAGCGGGCCATCACCGTGTTCCGCGCCACCGACCTGTTCTACGCCATGCGCCGGGCGGCGATGGCCGGACGTTACCACTGGCGCCAGTCGGTCGAGCCCTACAGTCGTCTTTACCGGACGACCGTGGAGGGCGAGGCGGCATGCGAGGCGCGCTATCGCGCAATGAGCTGACGAGCCAGGGAACGGCCCGTCGCGCATTCAAAGACAAGGATGGTAGCCATGACTCGCCATTTTACCCTCGGATCGCCGCTGTCGCCCGCTGGAGCGATGCCGCACAGCAGGGTGGGTGAACGGCGGATCGCACCGCAGGGGCAAGTCGCCGACGCGGCGCTGGCCAACGGCTCGGCCACGCCGCGTGACTGGCGCGAGCGCCTGGCGTCGCATCGCTGGCAGGATGGCGTGTGGATGCGCCAGCGTCGTCGCGAGGACCCCTTGCTCTATCCGCTGTCGATCTATCGGCTCGATCCGCGGGCCTGGCGGCACGATTCGCTGGGCAAGCCGCTGGGCTGGGAGCCCCTGGCCACCCAGCTGGTGCCCTATGCCGCCGATCTCGGCTTCACTCACGTCGAGGTCAAGCACGTCGCACAGGCCGATGCCGGCGCGGCCTTCGCGGGCTTCGTCAATGACTGCCACGTCGGCGGGCTCGGCGTGATCGTCGAATGGCCGCTGGCTTGCTTGCAGGCCGGGCTGTCCGAGGCGGAGGCGCTCGAACTGGCCTGCGACTGGCTCGCGTTCCTGCATGTCGATGGGCTGCGCCTCAAGCCGGTAGTGCCGGACAGCGACGCAGCGGCGCTGAGCCGCTTGATGGACGGCCTTGCGGCGCGCTCCCCGGATACGCTGCTGTTCGTCGACGACCACGATGCCGAGGCGGCGCCCACCACGGCCCGCGCACTGGCCCTCAACACGCACTGGTCGCGTGCCACCCAGGCCTACCTGAGCCAGCCGCACGAGGCGCGTGGCCAGCATCATCATCGGTTGGTCGAAGGGTTGGCCTGCGCCTTCGAGTCGCACTTCGTGCTGCCGCTGATCGACGAGCAGTCCGACGACGGCGAAGCGACCTGGCTGGAACGCATGGCCGGCGACACCTGGCAACGCTTCGCCAACCTGCGCGCCGGGCTCGGCTTCATGTGGGCGCATCCCGGCAAGAAGCTGGTCGGCATGGGGACCGAATTCGCCCACGGCCAGGCCTGGCGCCCCGCCGGTGAACTCGACTGGTCGCTGCTCGACGATCCTTGCCATGGCGGGATGCTGCGGCTGGTCGCCGATCTCAACCGACTCTACGGCAACGAACCGGCGCTGCATCACTTCGACTGTCAGCCGGAAGGGTTTGCCTGGGTGGTCGGCGACGACAGCGTCAACAGCGTGATCGCCTTTCTGCGCTACGGCCCCGAAGGCACGGCTCCGCTGCTGGCGATTGCCAACTTCACGCCGCGTGTGCTGAGGGGTTATCGCCTGGGCGTTCCGGCATTGGGCAGCTGGTACGAAGTGCTCAATAGCGACAGCACCTTCTACGGCGGCTCGAACGTCGGCAACGCGCATGGCGTCAGGGCGCAACTTTTGCCCAGCCATGGCCATCCGGCCTCGCTGGAGCTGACCTTGCCGCCGCTGGCCACGCTGCTGCTCAGACAGGGGGACTGGCCGGCATGACGGACGAGCTATCACAGGCCGCATTCACGCCGACCTACGGCGCCCACCTGGTCGATACGCAACGCACCCGTTTCGTGCTCTGGGCGCCCAGCGCCCGAATGGTGTATGTCGAGGTGGAGGGCCAGCCCGGCCAGCCGATGCAGGCAACCGCGGAGGGCCATCACGAAGCCGAGATCGGCTGCGGCCACGGAGCGCGCTACCGCTATCGCGTGTTCGCGGCGGACGACGACGAGGGCACTTTGGTGCCAGACCCCGCCTCACGGGCCCAGGAGGGTGACATCGACGGCCCAAGCCTGGTGATCGACCCCCGGCGCTATCAATGGCGCCACCCCAAGTGGCGAGGGCGTCCGTGGCACGAGACGGTGCTCTACGAGCTGCACGTCGGCGCGCTGGGCGGTTTCGACGGCGTGGGCGAGAAACTCGCCTATCTGGCCGAACTGGGCGTCACGGCCATCGAACTCATGCCCGTCGCGGAATTTCCCGGCGGGCGCAACTGGGGGTACGACGGCGTGCTGCCTTACGCCGTGGAAGCCGCCTACGGCAGTCCCGAGGCCATGAAGGCATTGATCGACGAGGCCCACGGCCACGGGCTGATGGTCTTTCTCGACGTGGTCTACAACCACTTCGGCCCCGATGGCAACTACCTGGCGACATACGCCGAGGCCTTCTTTCGCGACGACCTGCAGACCCCTTGGGGGCCGTCGATCGACTTCCGTGAGCCGCCGGTGCGCCGCTACTTCATCGACAACGCCTTGATGTGGCTGCAGGAGTATCGTCTGGACGGGCTGCGCTTCGATGCCGTGCATGCGATCAGCGAACGCGATTTTCTGGTCGAGATGGCCCGCGAAATTCGCCGTCGCGTCGATCCGCGGCGCCACGTCCACCTGGTGCTCGAGAACGAGGGCAACACCGCCAGCCTGCTCGATGCCGATCACTACACCGCCCAGTGGAGCGACGACTGGCACAACGTCATGCACGTGCTGCTCACCGGCGAGTACGAAGGCTACTACGCGGATTTCGTCGAGGACGCCACGGCCAAGCTGGCGCGTTGCCTGAGCGAAGGCTTCATCTATCAGGGCGAGCGCTCGCGGCACGGCCACCCGCGCGGCGAGCCCAGCGCGCACCTGCCGACCAGCGCCTTCGTGATCTTCCTGCAGAACCACGACCAGACCGGCAACCGCGCGCTCGGCGAACGCTTGAGCGTGCTGGCCGATCCCGACGCGCTGGCCGCCGCCAACGTGCTGCTGCTGCTGTCGCCGATGGTGCCGCTGCTGTTCATGGGCGAGGAGTGGGGCTCGACGCGGCCCTTTCTGTTCTTCACCGAACACCGCGACGAGCTGGCCGAGGCCGTGCGCGAGGGGCGACGCGCCGAGTTCGCCGACTTCAGCGCCTTTCAGGACGAGGCCATGCGCCGCCGGATTCCCGATCCCAACGCGCTTGAGACCTTCGAGGATTCGATCCCCGACTATCAAGTGCGCGATACGCCGCCGCACGACGCCTGGCTGGACCGGACCCGAACCCTGCTCGACCTGCGTCATCGCGAGCTCGTGCCACGCCTGCCGGGCGCCCGGGCAGAGGGCGCCGAGGCACTGGGCGACAAGGCCGTGGTGGCGCGCTGGCGCCTGAACGACGGCAGCCGGCTGACGATGGCCATCAATCTCGGCGAACGCGACGTCCCGGCGAACGAGATCGCCTGTGGGCGCTGCCTGTTCGAGTCGCGTGCCGACGTGGCCAGTGCCGCGGCGGAGGGGCGCCTTTTGCACCATGGCGCCGCTGCCTGGCTGGATACTCAAGACATGGGCGAGGTCAGCGCATGAGCGACGATCGACTCAGGGAACTGGCCGACGCGGCTGGAATACTCGTCGAGTGGGAAAACAGCGACAGCGAGCCCCGCGAGCTGTCGACCGCTACCCAGCGAACCCTGCTCGGCGTGCTGGGCTTTCCCGCCGACGACGATGCGGCGATCGAAGCCAGCCTGGCGCGCCTGTCGCAATGGCGAAACCCGGTCGAGCCTGCGCAGTGGCCACCGCTGATCACCGCCGATTGCGACGTGCCGGTGATGCTGCCCGGCCCGCTGCCACGCGGTACGCCTTTCATGTTGTCCCTGGAAGGTGGCGAAGAGCGGCGTGGCGAGATCGACTCGGACGGCCGGCTGCCGGCCATCGGCGAGATGGGCTATCACCGCCTGCAGATCGCCGGTGCCGAACTGAGCGTCGCCGTCGCGCCGAAACAGTGCTTCGGCCCGGCGGACGCCGGCGGCCAGACGGAGCCCCGGCTGTGGGGCCTGGCCGTGCAGCTCTATGCGCTGCGCCGCCCGGGCGATGGCGGCATCGGCGATACCCTGGCACTGGAACGCTTCGCCCGGCGGGCCGCCGAGCAGGGCGCCGCCACGCTAACGATCAGTCCGACCCATGCCATGTTCAGTGCCGACCCTGAACGCTACAGCCCTTATTCACCCTCCAGCCGCCTGCTCGGCAACGCGCTGTACGGCGCGCCGGAGCGGCTGCTGGGCAATGACGCCGTCGCCAAGGCCACGGCGGCCTGCGGGCTGGACGGCGAACTGCGCCGACGCGAGGCCGACGACGAGCTCGACTGGCCGGCCGCGGGGCGTGCCAAGCTGACCTGGCTGCGTCGGCTCTATGACGACCTCATGGCGTGCGACGACGATGAAGCGGTCGAGGCGCGCCGGCAACTGGCCGCGTTCCGCAAGGCCGGCGGCGAGACGCTCGAGGATCACTGCCGCTTCGAGGCGCTGCAGGCCGTGCGCGGCGCCGGCTACTGGCGGGATTGGCCGGCGCCGCTTAAGGACCCGGACAGTGCCGAGGTGGCGCGCTTCGCCGAGCAGCACGCCGACGAAGTGGGCTTTCATGCCTTCCTGCAATGGCAGGTGATGGAAGGTCTGCAGCACGCCCAGGCCGCGGCGCGCGACGCGGGCATGTCGGTCGGCCTGATCGCCGACCTGGCGGTGGGCGCCGACGATGCCGGCAGCCAGTCATGGAGCCGTCAGGGTGAAATGCTCCAGGGCGTGTCGATCGGCGCGCCGCCCGATACCTTCAACGTGCATGGCCAGGACTGGGGGTTGGCCGGCTTCTCGCCCCACGGGCTGGTGCGTTCCGGCTTTCGCACCTTCATCGACATGCTGCGCGCCGGCTTTCGGCATGCCGGTGGCCTGCGCATCGACCATGTCCTCGGTCTGATGCGGCTGTGGCTGGTGCCGCATGGCGCGACGCCCGCCGAGGGCGGCTACGTGAGCTACCCGCTGGACGACCTGCTGCGGCTGGTGGCGCTGGAGTCCTGGCGGCACCGCGGCATCGTCGTCGGCGAGGACCTGGGCACCGTGGCGCCGGGGTTTGGCGACAAGCTCGCCGCGCGCGGCATTCTCGGCATGCGGGTGCTGTGGTTCGAGCAGGACGACGACGCTAACTTCCTGCCTGCCCGGCAGTGGTCGAATTCGGCGATGGCCACCACCTCCACCCACGACCTGCCCAGCGTGGCCGGCTGGTGGGCCGGTCGCGACATCGATTGGCGCAGTCGGCTCGGCTTGCTGGGCGAGGACCAGGACGCCGATGACGAACGACGGGCACGCGGCGCGGCGCGTGCCCGTCTGGCCGGCACGCTGGAGCTGCTCGGCCATGCGACACCGCGCCCCGAGACGCTTGAGGCCTCGGACCTGCCGGCCTCGCAGCTGCTGGATGCCTGTGCCCGGCACATCGGGCGTACTCCTTCGCCGCTGGCAATCCTGCCGATGGAGGACGTGCTGGGGCTCGAGGAGCAGGCCAACCTGCCCGGCACGCTGGACGAACATCCCAACTGGCGACGGCGCTGGATGGCCGAGGTTGATACGTTACTGACGCCTGACGAGGTACGCCATCGCCTCGGCGAATTGCAGCGTGGCCGAGATCTTTCTCGACAGGTCGCAAACGCGCCTCTGGAGCCCAAGTCATGAAGGACATTCGTGCGACCGTGCGCCTGCAGTTTCATGCCGGCTTCACTCTCGACGACGCGATGCAGCGGGTCGATTATTTCGCCGATCTCGGCGTGAGCCATGTGTATGCCTCGCCGCTGCTGGCCTCGCGGACCGGCTCGACCCACGGCTACGACGGCATCGACCCGACGCGCATCGATCCGGAGCTCGGCGGCGAGGCGGCGCTCGAGCGGCTGGTGGCGCGGCTGCGCTCGCGGGGCATGGGGCTGATCCTGGATATCGTGCCCAATCACGTGGCGGTGGGCGGCTCGGAAAACCCCTGGTGGCAGGAGGTGCTGGCATGGGGACGCGCCAGCCCCTACGCCGATTTCTTCGACATCGACTGGCAATCGCCCGATCCGCTGCTCAGGGGGCGTCTGCTGGTGCCGTTTCTGGGCGCGCCCTACGACGAGGTGCTGACTTCGGGGCTGCTCACGCTGGATTACGTGCCCGAAGCGGCGAGTTTCACCCTCGACTATCACGAGCACCGCTTTCCCATCGATCCGCGGCGTTACGGCGATATCCTGCGTCACGCCGCGCATCAGGCTCTGCATCAACTGGCGGCGGCGTTCGACGGCTTGCAGACGCGCCTGGACGCCTATGCCGCCGTCGGCGAACTGCGGCGCCAACTGCGCCACGCCCTCGAGGATGAGTCGGCCCGGGCCGCGCTGGCCCGGGCGCTGGAGCGTTTCGACGGCAATCGCGAGGCCGGCGCCGGGCGGCTGCATGCGCTGATCGAACGTCAGAACTACCGGCTGGCCTGGTGGCGCACGGCCTCCGACGAGATCAACTGGCGACGCTTCTTCGACATCACCGAACTCGGTGGCCTGCGTGTCGAGTTGCCCGAGGTCTTCGAGGCGACGCATTCGTTGATCCTGCAACTCGTCGAGGCGGGCTGGGTGGATGGCCTGCGTGTCGATCACGTCGACGGCCTGGCCGATCCGCGCGGCTACTGCCTGCGTTTGCGCGAGCGTCTCGATGCGCTGCAGGCAAGCCGACCGGCCGAGGTGCCCGCCCGGGTCGCGCTGTACGTCGAGAAGATCCTCGCCGAAGGCGAGCGTCTGCACAGCGACTGGGGGGTCGAGGGCACCACCGGCTACGAGTTCATGAACGAGATCTCGGGCGTCCAGCACGATCCTGCCGGCGCGGTGCCCTTGCATCGGCTGTGGCGCGAAGTGAGTGGTCGTGCGGACGACTTCCTGGCCGAAGTCCGCCGGGCGCGGGGCGAAATGCTCGACACCGCCCTGGCCAGCGAGTTCGAGGCCTGCGGCCTGGCGCTGCACAAGGTGGCGCGGGCCCGCCGCGAGACGCGGGACGTTACGCTGGGGGCGATCAAGCGCGCCCTGAAGGCGCTGGTCGTGCACTTTCCGGTGTATCGCAGCTATGCCGACGAGAACGGTCGCCCGGCGCAGGACGCGCCGTTCTTCCGGCAGGCGATGGCCGGGGCGCGCGACGACCTGAATCCGCCCGATGCGGCGGTGCTCGACCGACTGGAGCGCTGGCTGGGCGGCGAGGCGCCCGGCGATTGCCAGGACGACGAGGAACGCGGCCTGCGTCTGCGCGCCATCACCCGCTTTCAGCAACTGACCTCGCCAGTGGCCGCCAAGGCCGTGGAGGACACCGCGGGCTATCGCAGCGCGGTGCTGATTTCGCGCAACGACGTGGGCTTCGATCCGCAGAGCTTCTGCATCCCCTTGCCGGAGTTCCATACCGCCAGCGCGTTCCGCCAGCGCCATTTCCCGCACTCGCTGGTCACCACGGCGACCCACGATCACAAGCGCGGCGAGGACGTGCGTGCGCGGCTGCCGGCGCTGAGCGAGAAGGGCGGGCTGTTTGCCGAGCGCGTGCGCCAGTGGCGTGCCCAGGCAGGTTCGTTGCGGCGCAGCGTGGCCAGCGGCGAGGCGCCGTCGCCGGGGGACGAGTTGATCCTCTACCAGCTGCTGCTCGGCGCCTGGTCGCCGTCGCTCGACTCTGACGACGAAGATGCCATGCGCGAGTTCACCGAGCGCCTCGCCCAGTGGCAGCAGAAGGCGCTGCGCGAGGCCAAGCTGCGCAGCCACTGGCTGTGGCCCGACGAAGCCTATGAACAGGCCAGTCGCGCCTTTCTCGAAGAAGCACTGCTCGGCGATCCGGCGTGTCGCGAGGCGCTGGCGGCCGCGGCCCGCGAGCTGGACCTGCCCGGGGCCATCAATGGCCTGGCGCAGGCGACGCTGCGCATGACGGTGCCGGGCGTGCCCGATCTCTATCAGGGCACGGAATATTGGGACTTCAGCCTCGTCGACCCGGACAACCGCCGGCCCGTCGACTACGCGGCGCGCCGGGCGTCGCTGGGGCGCGGCGAAGCGCCGGCCGAGGCCCTGGGACATTGGCGCGACGGCCACGTCAAGCAGGCGCTCGTCCAGCGCCTGTTGAGGCTGCGCAGCCAGTATCCCGCACTGTTCGCCGAGGGCGACTATCGACCGCTGCAGGTCGTTGGCGATCGCGAGGCCCATGTGCTGGGCTTCATGCGCCAGCATGATGAGCAGGCCGTGCTGGTCGTCGTGCCGCGACTGCCTGCGAAGCTGCTTAAAGCGGCTATGCTTCCCCATATACCGGCGGAAAACTGGGGCGATAGCCAACTGCAGGTGACGCCGGCGATGCCGGGAGAGTGGCGCGATGTGCTGTCGAACGCCTCGTTGCGGCTAGGCGAAGGGACGCTTCCGATCGGCGAGTTGTTGAGGGAATTCCCGGTCGCGGTGCTGGTCAGGGAGGACGGACCGGCGCGGGACGCGTAGACGCACTGATAAGGCAATCACGAGGTGCGTAACGAGAGCTTGTTAAGGGGAGCTAAAGGATGGCTGACGACGAACTGCGCATACGCCAACTGGCCTATCGCATCTGGGAATCGGAGGGACGCCCCGAAGGGCAGGAGCAGCGTCACTGGGAAATGGCCCGCAAGATCGTCGCCGCCGAGCGCGAGTCGGGGCGCGATGCGCATCCCGACATCGAGATCGACTCCGATGACAAGGACATGTGAATGACGACCCAGGAAGCACCGCAGCACAACGATGAATCCGCCGCCAACGAGCCGCAGCTGGTCAGAAACCGCTCGCGGGTCCGCGAGGGGCTGCCTTTTCCGCTGGGCGCGACCTGGGACGGGCTGGGCGTCAACTTCGCGCTGTTCTCGGCCAACGCCACCAAGGTGGAACTGTGCCTGTTCGACGCCGAGGGCGAGTATGAGATCGAGCGCATCGAACTGCCCGAATATACCGACGAGATCTGGCACGGTTACCTGCCGGATGCCCGCCCGGGGCAGCTCTACGGCTATCGCGTGCATGGCCCCTACGCCCCCGAGGAGGGGCACCGCTTCAACCCCAACAAGCTGCTGCTCGACCCGTATGCCCGGCAGATCGTCGGCGAACTGGTCTGGGACGAGGCGCTGTTCGGCTACACCATCGGCCACCCCGATGGCGATCTGAGTTTCGACGCGCGCGACAGCGCGCCGTTTATGCCGCGCTGTCGGGTCGTCGATTCGGCCTATACCTGGGGGCGTTCCCGGCGCATCCAGTTGCCCTGGGACCAGGCGATCGTCTACGAGACCCATGTGCGTGGTTACACCATGCGTCATCCGGCGGTGCCCGACGCGCTACGCGGCACGTTTTCGGGGCTGATGGTCACCGAGGTGATCGATCACATCCGCTCGCTCGGCGTGTCGTCGGTGGAACTGATGCCGATCCACGCCTTCGTCCAGGACCAGCATCTGCTGGAAAACGGTCTGCGCAACTACTGGGGCTACAACACGCTGGGCTTCTTCGCCCCGCACTCCAGCTATCTGGCCGGCGACAGCATCAACGAGGTCAAGGAGATGGTGGCGCGCTTTCATGACGCCGATCTCGAGGTGATTCTCGACGTGGTCTACAACCACACCGCGGAAGGCAACGAACTCGGCCCGACGCTGTCGCTCAAGGGCATCGACAATGCCACCTACTACCGGCTGATGCCGGACGACCCGCGCTATTACATCGACGACACCGGCACCGGCAATACCGTCAATCTCAGCCACTCGCGGGTGCTGCAGATGGTCACCGACTCGCTGCGCTACTGGGCCACCGAGATGCGCATCGACGGTTTTCGCTTCGATCTGGCGACCATCCTCGGTCGCGAGCCGCACGGCTTCGACGAGGGCGGGGGGTTCCTCGATTCCTGCCGTCAGGATCCGATCCTCAGTCAGGTCAAGTTGATCGCCGAGCCCTGGGACTGCGGGCCCGGCGGCTATCAGGTCGGCGGGTTTCCGCCCGGCTGGGCGGAATGGAACGATCGCTATCGCGACACCGCGCGGGCCTTCTGGCGCGGCGACGAGGGCCAGCTGGCCGAGCTCGCCACGCGGCTGATGGCCTCGGCGGACTTCTTCGATCGCCGCGGGCGGCGTCCGTTCGCCTCGGTCAATTTCATCACCGCCCACGACGGCTACACGCTGCATGATCTGGTCGCCTACGACGACAAGCACAACGAGGCCAACGGCGAAGACAACAACGACGGCCACGACCACAATCTGTCGTGGAACCATGGCGTCGAAGGCCCGACCGAGGATCCGGATATCCACGCGCTGCGATTGCGTCAGATCCGCAACTTCTTCGCCACGCTGATGTTCTCCCAGGGCACGCCGATGATGCTCGCCGGCGACGAGATGCTGCGTACCCAGGGGGGCAACAACAACGCCTACTGCCAGGACAACGAGATCAGCTGGCTGGACTGGAACCTGAGCGGCGATGCCCAGTCGATGATCGACTATCTGCGCCACGTCATCGTCCTGCGCCGTCGCTATCCGATCCTGCGTCGCGGGCGCTTTCTGAGCGGCGACTACAATGAGGATCTGGGGCTCAAGGAGGTCACCTGGCTGACCCCCGAGGGCGACGAGATGGATGTCGAGCACTGGGAGGAGCCCGAAGCGCGCAGCCTGGGCGTGCTGCTCGACGGGCGCGCTCGGCCCAGCGGTATCCGCCGGGCCGGCGCCGACGTGACACTGCTGCTGCTGCTCAACGCGCACCCCGAGGCGATGACGTTCCAGTTACCCGAAGTACCGCGCGGCAGCGGCTGGATGTGCCGGCTGGATACGGCCATGAGTCTCGACGACACCGTGTGCCGGCGCGCCTTCGGCGACGGCCATCGCCTGATGGGACGCTCGTTGGCGCTGCTGGAGCTGGTCCAGGATTCGGCGACGTCGTGACCCGACCTGGCCGTGCGGAGTGGCCCGCGCGGTCCAATGCACAGACTGCAACTCCGCCCCAGGGACGGAAGGAGACGCCAATGACCACGCGTTCAATCCCGCAGCGGACTGCGGGTGCGGCCGCTACGCCACCCCAGCGAGACGACGGTGCCTTGGCGGCGGCGCAAGCGCCACGCATCGCCATCGAATCCGTCGCGCCCTCGCTCGAGCTGGGCCGTTTCGCCGCCAAGGCGATCGCCGGCGAGCCGGTCGACGTCTCCGCGGTGATCTTCGCCGATGGCCACGATGTACTGGCCGCCGCCGTGGTCTGGTGCGACGACCAGGGCCAGTGCCGACGCGAACCGATGCATCTGGTCCGGCCGCTGGGCAAGGATATCTGGCAGGCGCGCTTCACGCCCCCGCGTGTCGGCCGGCACAGCTTCGTGATCGAGGCGTGGTGGGATGTATTTGCCACCTACCGCGACGAGCTGTTCAAGAAGCATCAGGCCGGCGTCCCGGTCGCGCTCGAGCTCGAGGAGGGTCGTCGCCTGGTGGCGGCGGCCGCCGAGCGCTCACAAGGGGCGCTGCGCGAGGCGCTTGACGGCGTGCTCGAACGCTTCCAGGCGTGCGGCAGCGAGGGCGAGCGGGTCGGTGTCATGCTCGACACGCGGACCGCGCAATCGATGCACGCCGCCGACGCGCGACCGCACCTGGCGCGCAGCGAGGCGAGCTACCCGCTCGAGGTCGAACGCCGGGCGGCCCAGTTCGCCAGCTGGTACGAGCTGTTTCCGCGTTCGGAAACCGACGACCCCAACCGGCACGGTACCTTCGACGATGTCCACAGGCGCTTGCCGATGATTCGCGACATGGGCTTCGACGTACTCTACTTCCCGCCCATCCATCCCATCGGTCGCGCCCACCGCAAGGGCCGCAACAACACGCTTCAGGCCGGCCCCGACGATCCCGGCAGCCCGTATGCCATCGGCAGCCCGGAGGGCGGCCACGAGGCGATCCATCCTCCACTCGGCAGCCGCGAGGATTTCCGCCATCTGGTCAAGGCGGCCGCCGAGCATGGCCTGGAGATCGCGCTGGACTTCGCCATCCAGTGCTCGCAGGATCATCCGTGGCTCGAGCAGCATCCGGGCTGGTTTTCCTGGCGACCCGATGGCTCGATTCGTTATGCCGAGAATCCGCCCAAGAAGTACCAGGACATCGTCAACGTCGATTTCTACGCCGAGGATGCCGTTCCGGCGCTATGGCTTAAGCTGCGCGACGTGGTGCAGGGCTGGGTCGACGAAGGGGTGAAGATCTTTCGCGTCGACAATCCGCACACCAAGCCATTGCCGTTCTGGGAATGGCTGATTGCCGACATTCGCGGGCGCGACCCCGACGTGCTGTTCCTCGCCGAGGCCTTCACCCGGCCGGCGATGATGAAGCGCCTGGGCAAGATCGGCTTCAACATGAGCTACACCTACTTCACCTGGCGTCACACCAAGGCCGAGCTGACCGACTATCTGACCGAGCTCAACGAATCGCCGATGCGCGAGTGCTACCGGCCCAATTTCTTCGTCAATACACCGGATATCAATCCCTATTTCCTGCAGTCCTCGGGGCGTCCCGGATTCCTGATTCGCGCCGCGCTGGCGACTCTGGGTTCGGGACTGTGGGGCATGTACTCCGGCTTCGAGCTGTGCGAGGGCGAGCCGGTGCCGGGCAAGGAGGAGTATCTCGACTCGGAGAAGTATCAGATCAAGCCGCGGGACTATACCGCGCCCGGCAACATCGTCTACGAGATTGCCCAGCTCAACCGCATTCGCCGCGAGAATCCGGCGCTGCAGACTCATCTGGGCATCGCTTTCTACCCGGTGCACAACGAGCGTCTGCTGTTTTTCGGCAAGCGTACCGACGATTTAGGCAACTTCGTGCTGGTGGCCATCAATCTCGATCCGTTCGAAGCCCAGGAGGGGGCCTTTGAGCTGCCGCTCTGGGAGTTCGAGCTGCCCGACGAGGCGGCGCTGCACGTGGAAGACTTGATGTCCGGCCATCGCTGGACATGGCATGGCAAGTGGCAGTCGATGCGCTTGGAGCCGTGGAACTTGCCGTTCGCCATCTGGCGCATCCATCCGGTGCGTTGATGATAACAAGGAGAAAAGCACCATGATGGATGCCAGCAGCGAATCGCACGCCGTCGAGGCCATCGATTTTCTCAAGGACCCGCTGTGGTACAAGGACGCCGTCATCTACCAGGTCCACGTCAAGTCGTTCTTCGACGCCAACGATGACGGCATCGGCGACTTTCGAGGGCTGATCGACAAGCTCGATTACATCGTCAGCCTGGGTGTGAACACCCTCTGGATATTGCCGTTCTACCCGTCGCCGCGTCGTGACGATGGCTACGACATTGCCGAGTACACCGGCGTCAGCCCCGATTACGGCACCCTCGAGGATGCCCAGCGCTTCATGAAGGAGGCGCACGAGCGGGGCCTACGGGTGATCACCGAACTGGTCATCAACCATACCTCGGATCAGCACGAGTGGTTCCAGCGTGCGCGCCGCGCGCCGCCGGGCTCGCCCGAACGCGATTTCTACGTGTGGTCGGATACCGATGCCAAGTATCCCGACACGCGGATCATCTTTCTCGATACCGAGTCGTCCAACTGGACCTGGGACCCGGTGGCGGGCGCCTACTTCTGGCACCGCTTCTATTCCCACCAGCCGGATCTGAATTTCGACAACCCGCAGGTGCTCGACGAAGTGCTCAAGGTCATGGCGTACTGGCTGGACATGGGCGTCGACGGGTTGCGCCTGGACGCGATTCCCTACCTGGTCGAGCGCGAGGGCACCAACAACGAGAACCTGCCCGAAACGCACGTCGTGCTCAAGAAGATCCGCGCGGTGATCGACGAGCGCTACCCCGATCGCATGCTGCTGGCCGAGGCCAACCAGTGGCCGGAGGACACGCAGCCCTACTTTGGCGGCAACGAGAGCGGCGAGGGCGACGAGTGCCACATGGCGTTCCACTTCCCGCTGATGCCGCGCATGTACATGGCGCTGGCCCAGGAGGATCGCTTCCCGATCACCGACATCCTGCGCCAGACGCCGGAGATTCCCGCCAATTGCCAATGGGCGATCTTCCTGCGCAATCACGACGAGCTGACCCTGGAGATGGTCACCGACAAGGAGCGCGACTATCTCTGGAATCATTACGCCGCCGACCGCCGCGCGCGCATCAACTTGGGGATACGCCGCCGCCTGGCGCCGCTGCTCGAGCGTGACCGGCGCCGCGTCGAGCTGCTCAACAGCCTGCTGCTGTCGATGCCGGGCACCCCGGTGCTGTATTACGGCGACGAGATCGGCATGGGCGACAACATCTACCTGGGCGATCGGGATGGCGTACGCACGCCGATGCAGTGGTCGATGGATCGCAACGGCGGCTTCTCGCGGGCGGATCCGGCCAGGCTGGTACTGCCGGCGATCATGGATCCGCTGTACGGCTTCCAGTCGGTCAACGTCGAGGCGCAGACCCGCGATCCGCATTCGCTGCTCAACAGCATGCGACGGCTGCTCGCGGTACGCAGTCAGCATCGGGTGTTCAGCCGCGGCACCATGCGCCCGTTGTATCCGAGCAATCGGCATATCCTGGCGTATCTGCGCGAGCTGGTGCTGGACAACGGCGAGTCCGAGGTGTTGCTGTGCGTGGCCAACGTGGCGCGCAACGCCCAGGCGGTGGAGCTCGACCTGTCGGCCTTCGCCGGTCAGGTGCCGGTGGAGATGGTCGGCGGCAGCGCCTTCCCGCCGATCGGCAAGTTGCCCTACCTGCTGACGGTGTCGCCCTACGGCTTCTACTGGTTTCTGCTGGCCCCCGAGACCGCGATGCCCGAGTGGCACGTGCCGGCTCCCGAGGCGATGCCGGATTACGTCACCTTGATCATCAAGCGCCAGCTCGAGGAAATCCTCGACGCGCCATCGCGGGGCATGCTGGAGAACGAGGCGCTGCCCAAGTACTTGCCCAAGCGGCGCTGGTTTGCTGCCAAGCAGTCACGCATCGACCGGGTGAATATCCTGTATGCGGTGCGCATCGAGGATGCTCAGCACACCCTGCTGCTCAGCGAGCTCGAGGTCCAGCATTCCCGGGGGACCGATCGCTACCTGCTGCCGCTGGGTTTTCTCGGCGAGGACGACCGCAGTGGTGCGATGGCCCAACAGCTCGCCCTGGCGCGGGTGCGTCGTGGGCGCGATGTCGGCCTGCTGACCGATGCGCTGGGGCTGGACGCCTTCGCCCTGCGCATTCTCGACTTGCTGCGTAGCGGGGCGAGCCTGCCTTGCGGTGAGGGCGAGATCCGCTTCATCCCCACGCCGGCGCTTGACGCGCTGGACCTGCCCGAGGACGTCGACGTGGCCCACAACAACGTCGAGCAATCCAACAGCTCGGTGATCATCGGCCACGAGGTGGTGCTCAAGCTGTTCCGCCGCCTGGAGCCGGGGCTGCATCCCGAGGCCGAGATCGGCCGCTATCTGAGCGGGCACGGTTTCGAGCATGTGCCGCCCTTGTATGGCGAGGTGGCGCGTCGCAATGCCGACGGCGAGTCGCAGACCCTGATGCTGTTGCAGGGCTTTATCGCCAATCAGGGCGATGCCTGGTCGTGGACGCGCAACGCGCTCGAGCGGGCAATCCGCGAGGTGGGCGAGGAGAGCGAAGCGAGCAGCGAGGAGGGCGGCTACAGCGCGCTGGACGAACTCGAGGAGTTCGCCACGACCCTGGGACAGCGCCTGGGCGAGCTGCACCGGGTACTGGCGATGGCGAGCGAGAATCCCGACTTCACCCCGGAGCAGGCCAATGAGACGCATGTGTCGGCCTGGACACAGCGTATCCACGAGCAGATCGAGACGGCGCTGGAGCTGCTCGCACGGTATAAGGGCAATGCCGGTGAAGCCGACCAGGCCTTGGCCGATCGGGTGCTGGCCGAGCGCGATGCGCTGCTGGCCGCCGTCGAGCCGCTGGCGCAACAGGCCAGGGGCAGTCTGCTGACCCGCATTCATGGCGATCTGCATCTCGGTCAGGTGCTGGTGGCGCACGACGATGCCTACCTCATCGACTTCGAGGGAGAGCCCGCCCGCACGCTGGCGGAGCGGCGCGCCAAGGACAGCCCGCTGCGCGATGTCGCCGGCATGCTGCGTTCATTCGACTATGCCGGCGCCAAGATGGACGAAGCCACCGCCGTCAAGCCGAACGACGAAAGTGCGATCGAGGTGGCCCACGGGGTCGCCGAGCGCTACCTGCTGGCCAGCCGGCGCGCCTTTCTCGAGGCCTATTGGCAGAGCAGCGCCGAGGTTGCGCATCGCTGGGCTTCTCCGCAAGGCGCCGAGGCCGCGCTCGAGCTGTTCGTGCTGGAAAAGACGGTCTACGAGATCGCCTACGAAGCTGCCAATCGCCCCGCCTGGCTGGGCGTGCCGCTGCGCGGCCTGGCAGCCATCGTCGACCAACTGTCCATGAGAGGGGCACCATGACCGATCTGAACGTCAACGCCGTCAAGGACGATGTGCTCTGGTTGTCTCCCAACGACGCCGAAGCGCTGGCCCGTGGCACGCACGGCAATCCCTTTGCGCTGCTTGGCGTGCACGCCTGCGGCGCGGAGGACGCGGAATCCTGCCTGCTGCGCGTCTACCTGCCCGGTGCGCTGGGGGTGGATGTGCTCGACCGCGACACCGACCAGCGACGCTGCAGTCTGGCCGCTATCCAGATTCCGGGGCTGTTCGCGGGCCGCTTGCCGCATGTTGCGCCGTATACGCTGTACATCCGCTGGCCGGGCGGCGAGCAGCAGACCGAGGACCCTTACTCGTTCAATCTGCTGCTCGGTGAGATGGACTTGTACCTGATCGGCGAAGGCAATCATCGCAACCTGGGGCACTGCCTGGGCGCCCAGCCGCTGGAGGTGGATGGCGTGTCCGGCGTACGCTTCGCCGTCTGGGCGCCCAATGCCCGGCGCGTCTCGGTGGTGGGGAATTTCAATGCCTGGGACGGCCGGCGGCACGTGATGCGCCTGCGTCATCCCGCCGGGGTCTGGGAGTTGTTCCTGCCCCGGCTGGGGCCGGGCGAGCCCTACAAGTACGAGATCCTCGACGCGCATGGCGCCATCGCGCTCAAGGCCGACCCGGTGGCGCTGGCCACCCAGACGCCGCCGCACACGGCCTCGGTGGTCGCCGACACCACGCCGTTCGTCTGGCACGACGCCGAGTGGATCGCCCAGCGTGGCGAGCAGCAGGCGCCCGGCCAGCCAGTTTCCGCCTATGAAGTGCATGCCGCCTCGTGGCGCAAGCACGGCGGACACGACGGCGTCACCTACAGCTGGCACGACCTGGCCGATCACCTGATCCCCTACGTGCTCGAAATGGGCTTCACGCATGTCGAACTGCTGCCGATCATGGAGCACCCGTTCGGCGGTTCCTGGGGCTACCAGCCATTGAGTCAGTTCGCGCCCAGCGGACGCTTCGGCAAGCCCAAGGACTTCGCCTACTTCGTCGATGCCTGCCACGCCGCCGGCCTGGGCGTGATCCTCGATTGGGTGCCGGCGCACTTTCCCACCGACCCGCATGGCCTGGCGCGCTTCGACGGCACCGCGCTCTACGAGTACGAGCACCCCTTTGAGGGCTTTCACCAGGACTGGAACACCTACATCTACAACCTGGGGCGGCGCGAGGTGCACGGTTTCATGCTGGCCTCGGCGCTCTACTGGCTGCGCCACTTTCACGTCGATGCGCTACGCGTCGATGCCGTGGCCTCGATGCTGTATCGCAACTACTCGCGCAACGAGGGCGAATGGATTCCCAACCAGTACGGCGGTCAGGAGAATCTCGAGGCGATCGATTTCCTGCGGCACTTGAACGACGTGGTCGCCGAGGAGGTGCCCGGTGCGGTGGTGATCGCCGAGGAGTCCACCGCCTGGCCGGGGGTCACCCAGCCGACCCGCGACGGCGGCCTGGGCTTCGCCTACAAGTGGAACATGGGCTGGATGCACGACACCCTGGAGTACATCGCCAAGGACCCGCTGTATCGCTCGTACGCCCATCACGAGCTGACCTTCCCGATGGTCTACGCGTTCTCCGAGAAGTACGTTCTGCCCATCTCCCACGACGAGGTGGTGCACGGCAAGGGCTCGCTGATCAACAAGATGCCCGGCGACGAGTGGCAGAAGTTCGCCAACCTGCGCGCCTATCTGGCGACGATGTGGACCCAACCCGGCAAGAAGCTTCTGTTCATGGGCTGCGAGTTCGGCCAGTGGCGCGAATGGAGCCACGATCGCGAGCTCGACTGGTCGCTGCTCGGCGAGGAGCAGCATGCCGGCGTCCAGCGTCTGGTCGGCGATCTCAACCGGCTCTATCAGCAAGAGACCTCGCTGCATCAGCGCGATGCGGAACCGGAAGGTTTTGCCTGGGTGGTCGGCGACGACAGCACCAACAGCGTCTTCGCCTGGCTGCGCTGGAATCGGGTCGGCGAGCCGCTGCTGGTGGTCGCCAACATGACGCCGGTGCCGCGTTACGACTATCGGCTCGGCGTGCCGACCATGGGCCACTGGGAAGAGATCTTCAACAGCGATGCGCAGCGCTACGGCGGGTCCAACCTGGGCAACATGGGGCAGATCCAGGCCCTCGATACACCGCTGCACGGGCAGACCGCCAGTATCTCGCTGACGCTGCCGCCGCTGGGGGTGATCATGCTGCGACCGCCGCGCTAAACGCCGCCCGACTCAAGCGCTCGCGTCATCGACGCGACGCTTGTCGATAACCGTTCGGCGGTCGTGATGGATCGCCGCGTTCAATCGTCTACCTTGAAAGCCAGCAGCGAAGGATGTCGAAAGCGGCAGCAAGGAGAAAGGTCGATGCGTTACGAACTCTATTACTGGCCAACCATCCAGGGGCGCGGCGAATTCGTGCGCCTGGCGCTGGAAGACGCCGGCGCCGATTACGAGGATGTCGGCAACCAGGCGGACGCCGGGATTACCGAGATCTCCTACTATCTGGAGGGACAGGCGACCGTCAGGCCGCCATTCGCACCGCCGTTCCTCAAGGCCGGCGAAACCGTCGTTTCGCATGTCGCGAACATCCTGCAGTTTCTCGGCCCGCGGCTTGCGCTGGTTCCCGACGATGAGCAGAGCCGGCTGTGGGCGCACGGCCTGCAACTGACGCTGACCGATTTCGTCGCCGAGATTCACGACGTGCATCATCCGCTCGGCGCGAGCCTGTATTACGAGGATCAGCAGGCCGAGGCTAGGCAGCGCGCGGCGCTCTTCCTCGACGAACGCCTGCCCAAGTTTCTCGGCTACTTCGAGCAGGTGCTCGAACTCAACCCCGAGAGCGAGGCGTGTCTGGTCGGCGTCGCTCACAGTTACGTCGACCTGTCGCTGTTCCAGGTGGTGAGCGGCTTGCGCTATGCCTTCCCGCGCGCCATGGCCAGGCATGAAGAGGCCTTTGCGCGCGTCAGCGAACTGGCCCGGCGCGTCGCCGAGCGGCCCAGCATCGCCGCCTATCTGGCATCGTCGCGGCGCCTGCCATTCAATGAAAGCGGCGTGTTCCGTCACTATCCGGAACTGGACGCAGATTGACCGACGACAACGATCGCGCAACCCGATTCGTGGCGATGCGGTTGGAGCTGGTCAGCGTGCGCGTTGGATGGTAGAACGCAGCTACCCGTACCGCTCCGGCGCTCTATAACAACTATCCAACTAGCCAGCTAGCCAACTATCCGTTTGCCGGTGCTTTCGTTCATGCAAGTGTTTATCCAGGTACCAGGACTGGCATGTTTCTCGACGAGTTCTACACCGAAGCCGATGGCTGGCTGCGTATCGATGCGCAGCAGGCCAGCCGCTTCGCCAAGCGCATGGCTGGCGATCACAATCCCATTCATGACCCCGATGCCCGGCGCTTCTGTGTGCCCGGCGATCTGCTGTTTGCCCTGGCCCTGGTGAAACATGGCCTGGCTCAGCGCATGACCTTCCATTTTCGCGGCATGGTCGGCGACGACGTACCGCTCAGGTTTGCCGTGGACGACGAGGGCGGGCTGAGCGTCGTCGACGATGCCGGCAAGCAATACCTGTACGTCGAGCGCAGCGGCGAGACCACCCACGACCCGGCGGTTATCGAGCGCTTCACGCGGCGCTATATCGCCTTCTCGGGACGTAACTTCCCGCATTACCTCAAGCCGCTCATGGAAGACAACGGGGTCATGTTCAATCCCCAGCGGCCACTGGTGATCTACGACAGCATGGGCTTTCAGCTCGATGCGCTGCCCGGCGACGGGCTCGAGGTGGCCTTCGACGGTGCCCGCTTCGACATTCAGGGCAAGCGGGGCGAAGCACGCCTGGCCTTTCGCATGCGTGCCGGCGGCCAGCCGCTGGGCACCGGTGCCAAGAAACTGGTCGTCAGCGGGCTACAGCCCTACGATGCCGAGGTCATGGAATCCTTCGTCGAGATCTTCTCGCGACGCAAGGCCGAGTACGAGGCAGGCTGAACGGCGCGCGGCAGATAGTGGCGGGCGCTCGCGCTCGACAATAATGAGGGTGAATAGCCTCGATCGTGATATAGATCAAAAAAGAATAATGATATAGCGATAAATTGCGCTATGCTGATTGCCGCTCAATCGCATAACGAGGAATCATCCATGCGCAATCCCGTTGTCAGCCACTTCTTCGACGAGCCCACCAACACTTTCAGCTATGTGATTCGCGATCCCGACAGCCGGGCCTGCGCAATCCTCGATTCGGTGCTCGACTTCGATTACGCCGCGGGTCGCACCGATGTGCGCTCCGCCGACGAGATCATCGCCTTTGTGCGTGACAACGGCCTCGCGGTGGAGTGGATTCTCGAGACTCACGTTCACGCCGACCATCTTTCCGCGGCGCCCTACCTGCACGACAAGCTGGGCGGCAAGACGGGCATCGGTGCACGTATCACCGAGGTACAGGAGGTCTTTGGCAAGGCCTTCAATGCCGGGAGCGAATTCGCCCGCGACGGCAGCCAGTTCGACCGGCTGTTCGAGGAGGGCGATACCTTCGCCATCGGCAATCTTCAGGGGCGGGTGCTGCACACGCCCGGCCATACGCCGGCCTGTCTGACCTACGTGATCGGCGATGCCGCCTTCGTCGGTGATACTTTGTTCATGCCCGATTACGGCACCGCGCGCTGTGACTTTCCCGGCGGCGATGCGCGCACCCTGTACCGCTCGATCCACAAGGTGCTGGCGCTGCCCGGCGAGACGCGGCTGTTCCTCTGCCACGACTACAAGGCGCCGGGGCGAGACAGTTACGCACACCAGACCACGGTGGCCGAGCAGCGTCGCGATAACGTGCACGTGCACGACGGTGTGGGCGAGGAGGAATTCGTCACCCTGCGCCGCGATCGCGACGCCAGCCTGGGCATGCCGCGGCTGATCCTGCCGTCGGTACAGGTCAATATGTGTGCCGGCCACTTCCCGCCGGCCGAGG
Source organism: Halomonas sp. IOP_31 (assembly GCF_021151495.1). Lineage (NCBI taxonomy): Bacteria > Pseudomonadati > Pseudomonadota > Gammaproteobacteria > Oceanospirillales > Halomonadaceae > Halomonas > Halomonas sp. IOP_31. Next base: position 55,067 of record NZ_JAIRBP010000006.1, read on the forward strand.
ACAACGGGCAGGTGTATCTCAAGGTGCCCATCAACCACTTCTGAATCAACCATTTCTGAGAGGATGCACGGAGGGACGCGACTTGGACATGATGACGAGCCTGCAGGGCCTGATCGGCGGGGTGCTGATCGGCCTCTCGGCGGTATGGCTGATGGCTGCGCTGGGCCGGATCGCCGGTATCAGCGGGATTCTCTCGGGGCTTTTGTGGGAGCGGCCCGACGGCGACAGCGCCTGGCGACTGACGTTTCTGCTCGGCCTGATCAGCGGTCCGCTGCTGCTGATGCTGACCGGCGGCGGCCTGGGCAATGTCGCCGACTCGCCGGGGGAGGTAATCGGTGCACCCGTTGGCGGGGTGGGGACGATGCTCGTCGCCGGCCTGCTGGTGGGGCTGGGAACCGGACTTGGCAGCGGCTGTACCAGTGGGCATGGGGTATGCGGCATGGCGCGACTGTCGCTGCGTTCGCTGGTGGCAACCCTGATATTCGTGGCCATGGCAATGGCCACGGTGTATGTGATGCAGCATATCGTCGAAGGGGCGCAATGAAGACGCTGATGGGATACCTGGCTGGACTGTTGTTCGGACTGGGGCTGGCGATCGGCGGCATGACCGACCCGGCGCGGGTGATCGGCTTTCTCGATATTGCCGGCGACTGGGATCCGACGCTGATCTTCGTGCTCGGCGGCGCGGTCGTGACGACGTTCATAGGCTATCGGCTGGTCTGGAAGCGCGGCACACCCTGGCTGGGCTCACGCTTCGCGTTGCCTACCCGGCGCGACCTGGACGCGCGGTTGCTCGGCGGGGCGGCGTTGTTCGGGATTGGCTGGGGGCTTTCCGGCTACTGCCCCGGGCCGGCGGTAGCATCGATCGCCGATCTGAGCGTACCGCTGACGGCGATGCTCGTTGCCATGGCTGGTGGCTGGTGGCTGGCACGGCGCGTGTGACTTTCGCTGACTGACTTTTCGCTGCAGAAGCTCTCCGCTGCAAAAGCTCTCAATCGCACTAACCTTTTCACCAAAACTCTTCTCTCCACAAACTCTTCTCTCCACAAACTCTTCTCTCCACAAACTCTCAAGGCCGGGGCGTGGAAGTGGCGATCTTCGCGATAAGAGGCCATGCTCGCTGCCCGCTTCGGCGCGTTATGCGCAGCGTGTGTCGCTTTTCGTCAAATGATGACGGCGCTCAGCGACGACACTGTGCACAACGTCACGTGGAGGATAGTCATGCAATCCAGGATCATTCTTACCTGTGCGGTCACCGGGGCCGGCGACACCACCGCCAGGAACCCCAACGTGCCGGTCACCCCCAGGCAGATCGCCGACAACTGCATCGAGGCCGCCAAGGCCGGCGCCAGCGTGGCGCATATTCACGTCCGCGATCCCGAGACCGGCGGCATCAGCCACTCGCAGGATCACTTTCGCGAAGTGATGGAGCGGGTGCGTGAAGCCGACACCGATATCGTCATGAACATCACCGCCGGCGGCGGCGGCGACTGGGTGCCGGATACCGACGATCCTTATCGCGGCGGCCCGGGCAGCGACATCCAGACCCCGGCCGAGCGTCACGCGCCGGTCGGCGAGCTGCTGCCCGAGCTGTGCACCCTGGACTGCGGCAGTCTCAACTTCGGCGACTCGGTCTATATCAACAGCGCCGACTGGCTGCGCGAACACGCCCGGCTGGTGCAGGCCGCGGGGGTCAAGCCGGAACTCGAGTGCTTCGACCTGGGCCATGTGTGGTTCGCCCGCCAGCTGCAGCAGGAGGGGCTGATCGACGGCGACCCGCTCTACCAGCTGTGCCTGGGCATTCCCTGGGGCGCCGAGGCCGACACCGAGACCATGCTGGCGATGCGCAACAAGCTGCCGGCGAACGCCATCTGGGCGGCCTTCGGCATCGGCCGCGCGCAGATGCCGATGGTCGCCCAGGCGGCCCTGCTCGGCGGTCATGCGCGGGTCGGCCTGGAAGACAATCTGTATCTGAAAAAGGGCGTGCTGGCGCGCAATGGCGAGCTGGTCGAGAAGGCCGCCGGACTCATCGAAAATCTCGGCGCGCGGGTGATGACTCCTGCCGAGACCCGCGCCCACCTGGCGCTGCGCGAGCCGCACACCGGCCAGACTGCCGGAGGTGACGCATGAGCCAGCAACCCCCGACGAAGCGACTCGCCGTGATCGGTACCGGGGTGATCGGCAACGGTTGGATCGCCCGCGCGCTGGGCCGCGGCTGGGACGTGGTCGCCTGCGATCCGGCGCCCGGCGCCGAGGCCCGCACCCGCAGCGCGGTGAAGCAGGCCTGGCCGTCGCTCGAGCGCCTGGGCCTGGCCGAGGGCGCCGATCCGGGGCGACTGACCTTCGTCGATAGCCTCGAGACCGCCGTGGCCGACGCCGATCTGGTTCAGGAGAACGTCCCCGAGCGGCTCGAGCTCAAGCGCCAGATTCTCGCCAAGCTCGATGCCGCCGCCGATCCGCAGACGCTGATCGGCTCGTCGACCTCGGGCTTCAAGCCCAGCGATCTTCAACAGGATTGCGCGAAGGCTCCCGGCCGGGTAATCGTCGCCCATCCGTTCAACCCGGTCTACCTGCTGCCGCTGGTCGAGCTGGTGGGCGGCGAGGCCACCACCCACGGCCAGACCGAGCGCGCCCGGGCACTGTATCAGCAGCTGGCGATGCGCCCGCTGGTGGTGCGCCGCGAGATCGAGGGGCATATCGCCGACCGGCTGATGGAAGCGCTGTGGCGCGAGGCGCTGCACCTGGTCAACGACGGCGTGGCCACCACCGAGGAGATCGATGCCGCGGTGGTCTACGGTTGCGGGCTGCGCTGGTCGCTGATGGGCACCTTCCTGACCTTCCATCTGGCCGGCGGCGATGGCGGCATGCGCCACATGCTCGCGCAGTTCGGTCCAGCGCTGAAACTGCCGTGGACCAAGCTCGAGGCGCCGGAACTCACCGACGAGTTGATCGCCAAGGTGGCGGCCGGCTGCGAGCAGCAGGCCGCCGGCCGCTCGGTCGCCGAACTGGAGGCGCGCCGCGACGAATTCCTGGTGCGCCTGCTGGCGCTGGTCGAGGAGTACTGGCCCGAGGCCGAGGGGCTCAAGGGTCATATATGACGGAGACGGTCATGAGCGAAGCGAATCCAGGTCCTGTCGCTCAGCGCATCCTGGCCACCACGGTGGCGGCCGGCTGGGTCGACTATAACGGCCACATGAACGATGCCGCCTACGCGCTGGTGTTCTCGCAGGCGGTGGATGCGCTGATGGCGGCGATCGACCTCGACGCCGCCGGGCGCGCGCGCCACGCCTATACTCTGTATACGTTGGAGATCCATCTGAGCTATCGGCGCGAGGCGCACCGCGATCAGCCATTGACGGTCGAGGTGATATTGCTCGACCGTGACGCCAAGCGCCTGCATGCATTCTTCAGCATGCGCGACGAGGCGGGCGAATGCCTGGCGACCAGCGAGCAGATGCTGATGGGCATCGCCACCGACAGCGGCCGGCCGGGACCGTTTCCCGAACCGGTGACGGCGCACATCGCCGCCTTGCCGCACTGCGTGAGCGGCGCTTGGCCGGCGCTGGCCGGCCGGCGCATCGCCATCCCCCGGCGGGAGGCGTCCACTTGAGCGAGACGAGCAGGAGGCAGCATGTCAGCCAGCGACGCGGACAACACCGCCGACATCGGCGTGGACGATTTCATTCGGCGTTTCGAGCGCGGCATGCAGGCGGTGACCGCCGCCGAAGACACGCTCACCGCGCGGCGCCGCTATGAAGCGCTGTGCAAAAGCTTCGCCCCGCCGGATCCCGACTCGCTGAGCGTCGTGGATAGCGAGCTCGACGGCGTTCGGGTGCGCCGTCTGCGCCCGTCGGGGATCAATGACGGCACCGCGACCGATGCCCGTGGCAATGAATGCATTCTCTACATCCACGGTGGCGGCTGGAGCCTGGGCTCGGCGAAGAGCCATCATGGCATTGCCGCGGATCTCGCGGTGCGCCTCCAGCGCGAGGTGATCAGCGTCGACTATCGGTTAGCCCCCGAGGCCGACTACAGCCAGGCCATCGACGACTGTCACGCGGTCGCCGAACTGGCCCGTCCGGTCGCGCTCATCGGCGACAGCGCCGGGGCCAGGCTGGGTCTGGACCTGGCCCGGCGGCTCGACTGGCAGCCGCCGCTGGGACTTGTCTACCCACCGGTAGGCACGCCCAGCCTGGAGACCCTGGGAGCGGATGCACCGCTACTCACTCGCGAGGATGTCCTTGCCAGTTGGCGGCAGGTCGCCCGCAGCGTTTCCAAACTGTGCGAAGCGCGGGCGCCGGCGCCGCAGATCGTCGCCCTGGCGGTCGAGCGCGATCCGTTGACACGGCCCTTCGAGGCGGCGATCGCCGACTGGCGCGCCAGCGGCGCCGAAATCGACTACTTCTGTGCGGCGGGCATGGTCCACGGCGCGCTGCATGCGCACGCCCGTTTGCCGGCGATGCGCGACGCCTGGGCTGCTTTCTGCCAGGCCTTGAAGGTACGCCTGGGCTGAGCCGCGCGCGGCGAATCCACGCCGCTTGCCATATTGTGCCTGCCTGATCCGCATGGGCAGCTAGACTGGCAGTAATCGGACGTTCCCCGCCTGGCGAGCCGCGACGGGAATAGCCGAGTTGGTTCCATGCGTTTTCAAAAGCGTCGCTCGGCGGCGAAAGGCTAATGGCAGCATCCTCTCTCGTGCCCCACGCTCTCGCAACTCGCGGTCCGCTGATCGCCATCGGCGGTGCCGAGGACCGGACCTCCGATCTGGCGGTCCTCAACCAGGTCTTTTCCCGCGCCCCGGCGGGCAACGCGGAGGTTGCGGTGATCGCCACCGCGAGCTCGATCCCCGGGCAGATCCTGCCTATCTATCAAGCCGCCTTCGAGCGGCTGGGCGCGAGTCAGGTCCACACGCTGGCGATGGAGGGTCGCCGCCAGGCGGCCGATGGCGAGATCGTGCGGCTGATCGAGCGCAGCGGGGTGATCTTCTTCACCGGCGGCGATCAGCTGCGATTGACCCACGTGATGGGCGGCTCGCCGGCGCTCAAGACAATCCGCGCCCGCTTGCGGGCCGGCGCGGTGGTGGCCGGCACCAGCGCGGGGGCGGCGGCGCTGCCGAGCACCATGATCTACAACAGCACCGCCGAGGATGCCCTGCGCAAGGGCGCGGTCAACATGACCTCGGGGCTCGGGCTGGTCGAGGGATTGATCATCGACAGCCATTTCCTCAAGCGCGGCCGCTTCACGCGGCTGATGGAGGTCGGGGCGGCCAATCCGCAACAGCTCGGGGTCGGCCTCAGCGAGGACGCCGGGGTGGTCATTCATCCTCACGGCGTGCTCGAGGCGATCGGCCCGGGCCACGTGATCATCATCGACAGCCGCGACCTGGCCAGTTCGAACATCGCCGAGCTGGAGATGGGCGCGCCGGTGGCGATCGAGAACATGATCCTGCATGCGCTGATCAGCGGCAACGGCTTCGACGTCGAGGCGCGACGCTATCTCGCCAGCGAGGCGCTACGGGCCTGCCTCGCGGAGAGTCGATGAACATTCTCGAACATCGCGCCCTGCGCGGGCCGAACTACTACAGCCGCTACCTGGCGATCTTCATGCGCCTGGACATCGGCGAACTCGAACAGCGGCCGAGCGACACCATGCCCGACGTCGTCGCGCGTCTCACCGAGCAGATGCCCACCCTCGCGGAGCATCGCTGTTCGATCGGTCGCCGCGGCGGCTTCCTGGAGCGGCTGGCCCGCGGCACCTGGGCCGGGCACGTCGTCGAGCACGTGGCGATCGAACTGCAGAACCTGATCGGCTTCTCGGTGGGCTACGGCAAGACGCTGGATACCTATGAGACGGGCATCTACAACGTCATCTATCGTTACCGGGACGAGGCCTGCGGGCTGGCGGCCGGCGTCGAGGCGGTGGACTTCGTCGAGCGTCTGTTCGACGGTCGGGCGATCGACATGCCAATGATCATTGCACGGCTCAAGACGGTCCGCGACGCGCACATGCTGGGGCCGTCCACCGCCTCGATCGTCGCTGCGGCAAGCCAGCGCGGCATCCCCTGGACGCGGCTGAGCGAGGACAGCAGCTATGTGCAGCTCGGCCACGGCCATCGTCAGCAGCGCATCCAGGCGACCGTGACGGGGCGTACCGGGTTGCTCGGCTACAGCATCGCCGACGACAAGCACTGGACCAAGCAACTGCTCGACGATGCGGGGATTCCGGTGCCGCGCGGCTGGGTGTGCGATTCGTACGAGGCGGCGCTCGAGGCGGCGCGAAACCTGGGCTATCCGCTCGCGGTGAAGCCGCTGGCGGGCAATCACGGCCGCGGCGTGAGCACCGACATCCACGATGGTCACGACCTGCGCGAGGCTTTCGAGACCGCGGCCCGGCAGCACCCGTCGGTGATCGTCGAGCAGTACATCCGTGGCGACGACCACCGCCTGCTGGTGATCGACGGCACCCTCGTCGCCGCGGCGCGGCGGCGTCCGGCGCATGTCGTCGGCGACGGCGTCTCCACCCTGCAAGCGCTGGTTGAGACCGAGAATCGCGATCCCCGGCGCGGCCTGGGCCACGAGAACCTGCTCACCCGGATCGAGCTGGACGCCCAGTCGCAGCGCTTGATCGAGCAGCAGAACCTGACCCCGCAGAGCGTGGTCGCCAGCGGCGAGATCGTCTACCTCAAGGCCACCGCCAACCTGAGCACCGGCGGCACGGCCACCGACGTGACCGACGAGGTCCACCCGGGAGTCCGCTACCTGGCGGAGCGCATCGCACGGTTGGTGGGGCTCGACATCATCGGCATCGACCTGGTGGCCGAGACCCTGAGCCGCCCGCTGGAGGAACAGGCCGCGGCGGTGGTCGAGGTCAACGCCGGGCCGGGGTTTCGCATGCACCTGTCGCCGACCCATGGCGAGGGCCGCGAGGTCGGCCGCCACGTGGTGGATATGTTGTTCGCCGAGGGCGACGACGGGCGCATCCCGATCGTCGCGGTCACCGGCACCAACGGCAAGACCACCACGGTCAGGCTGCTTGCCCACCTGCTGCGCCAGGCCGGGCGCAAGGTGGGCATGGCCTGCACCGGCGGCATCGAAATCGACAACCACGTAATCCTGCGCGGCGATTACAGTGGCCCCCAGGCGGCGGCCATCGTGCTGCGCGAACCGACCGTCGAGTACGCGGTACTCGAGGTGGCGCGTGGCGGGATCATGCGCCGCGGGCTGGGCTTCGACGCCTGCGACGTGGGGGTGCTGCTGAACATCGCCAGCGATCATCTCGGCGAAAGCGACATCCATAGCCTCGACGACCTGGCGCGCTGCAAGACGGTGGTCATCGATGCGGTGCGCGAGGGCGGAAAGGCCGTGCTCAATGCCGACGATCCCCGGACGCTGGCGGCCCAGGAGTGGGTGCGGGGCGAGAGTATCTTCTTCACCCTGGATTCCGACTCCCGGGCGGTGCGGCGTCACGTCCGCGAGCACGGCGTGGCCTTCACCGTGGTCAACGGCTGCATCGTGATGCGCCAGGGGCACGTCGAGGCCGAGATCGTTCCGGTCCTTGACGTGCCCATCGCCTTCGAGGGCCATGCCCGCTTCAACGTCGCCAACGCGCTGGCCGCCGCCGCCGCCGCCCATGCGCTGGGACTGGGCATCGCCGACATCCAGCGCGGCCTGCGTACCTTCCACCCCTCGCATGGCCAGAACCCCGGACGCACCAACCTGATCATGGCCGACGGGGTCCAGGTGCTGGTCGACTACGGCCACAACGTCGCGGCGCTCATCGCCCTCGACGAACTGATCTGCCGGCTGCCCGCGCGGCGACGCATCGGCGTGGCCAGCGCGCCGGGCAACCGCCGTGACGAGGATCTCGTGGCGCTGGGCGAGCAGCTCGCCAGGATGCACGATGCGCTCTATATCTACGAAACCGATCCGCGTGGGCGCGCCGCCGGCGAAACCGCCGCGCTGCTGGGGCGTGGCGCCGAATCGCCGGCCGCCGCTGGCCACGCCGGGCGCGGCGACCATGTCTGTCGCGTCGCGCTGATCATGGACGAGAACCAGGCCATCGATGCGGCCTTCGCCGAGGCCGATCAGGGCGACCTGTTGGTCCTGTTGATCGACGACATCGACAGCGTCATCGCGCGACTCAAGGGGCGCCGGTTCGGCGCCGTGGCCGAGGGCTTGTGATCGGCCGCGAGGGACCACCGATCATGGCTGACACGAACGGAGGAGTGCCCATGGCGCTAGAGGTCGAGGAAAGCGCGGCGCTGCTGACGCTGATCCGCGTCGGTCATATCTACGCCCCCGAGCCGCTCGGCGCCGGCGACATCCTGATCGCCGGCGGTCGCATCGCCGCGATCGGAGCCCCCCTCGAGGTCCCGTCCGGCTGGCCGCTGCGGATCGTGGAGGCGCCCGAACTGACCGCGGTGCCGGCATTCATCGACCAGCACGTCCACGTCACCGGTGGTGGCGGGGAGGGCGGCTGCGCCACCCGTTGCCCGGAGATTACCGCGCTCGAGATCGCCGCGATGGGCATCGGCACCGTGGTCGGCGTGCTGGGCACCGACAGCGTCAGCCGCTCGCCGGCGGATCTGCTGGCCAAGGTTCGCGGGCTGCGCGCCGAGGGCATCGCGGCCTACCTGTATACCGGCGCCTATCGGGTGCCGCCGCCGACCCTGACCGGCGACCTGCAGCGCGACCTGGCGTGGATCCCCGAGGTGCTCGGCCTGGGCGAACTGGCGATTTCCGACCACCGCTCGAGCCAGCCGCGTCAGCACGAGATCGAGCGGCTGGTGAGCGACGTCCGGGTGGGGGCGATGCTGGCCGGCAAGCGCGGCATCTGCCACTTCCATGTCGGCGACGGCGAGCGCGGGCTGGAGCCGCTGCGACGGCTGCTGAGCGAAACCGAGATACCCGCCGAGCAGGTGATCCCCACCCACGTCAATCGTCGCCGGGCGCTGCTCGAGGAGGCCGCGGACTACGCCCTGCGCTTTGGCGCGAACGTCGACGTGACGGCCTTCGAGGACCCAGGAGAGGCGGGGCTCGATGGCTTCGACGCGGTCTGCCGGCTGCTCGAGCGCGGCGTCCCGCTGGCGCGCATCACGTTGAGTTCCGACTGCAACGGCAGCCTGCCGGAGTTCGACGCTGCGGGACGCTATCTGGGCATGCGGGTGGCGCGAAACACCGCCCTGATCGCCGCCTGGCGGCGCTTGGTGCAAGAGGGCGTGCTGCCGCTGGAGCGGGCGCTCGGACTGATTTCCGGGCACGTCGCGCAGGTGCTCGGGCTGCAGCATCGCAAGGGGCGACTGGCAGTCGGCCACGACGCCGATGTGACGCTCGTCGACGCCGCGCTCACGCCGTGCCAGACCTTCGTCAATGGCCGCCGTGTGTATGATGTCGGGACGGCCGGCTGACGGCATGCTCGGGCAGCGGCGTCGGCGATTTCCGCGCGACGGCCCATTCCCGTTACACTATCAGGATTGGTCCATGGCGGATGTCGAGCGATGCATTGTCCCTTTTGCGGTAAGAACGACACCAAGGTCACCGACTCGCGGCTGGTCGCCGAGGGCGATCAGGTGCGACGGCGTCGTCAGTGCGCCGGTTGCGGTGAGCGTTTCACCACCTACGAGACCGCCGAACTGGTCATGCCGCGGGTGATCAAGGCCGATGGCTCGCGGGAATCGTTCGACGAACGCAAGCTGCGCGACGGCATGCTGCGCGCGCTGGAGAAACGCCCGGTGAGCGCCGAGTCCACCGAGGCCGCCGTCGAACGCATTCGCCAGCGCCTGCGCGCCCGCGGCGAGCGCGAAATCGAGGCCGGCGAGATCGGTGAGGAGGTGATGCGCGCCTTGAAGCGTCTCGATCAGGTCGCCTACATTCGCTTCGCCTCGGTCTACCGGCGCTTCCAGGACATCGACGAGTTTCGTGCCGAGATCGACCGTCTGGCCCAGGAGCCCAATTTCTCGCCCAACGAGGAAGAGCACTGAGCACCTGCTTATCGGCGCGGCGTGCTCCGAGGCGTTGATGTTCACTCTTCAGGGAATGACATGCCCAAGACGACTCCCGAATCCTGCATGGCCCGCGCGCTCAAGCTGGCGCGGCGCGGTCTTTACACCACCGATCCCAATCCGCGCGTCGGCTGCGTGCTGGTCAAGGGCGGGCGCATCGTCGGTGAAGGCTGGCACGTGCGCGCCGGCGAGCCGCATGCCGAGATCCACGCGCTGCGTGCGGCCGGCGAGGCGGCGCGCGGGGCGACTGCCTACGTGACCCTGGAGCCCTGTGCGCACCACGGCCGCACCGGGCCCTGCGCCGAGGCGCTGATCGAGGCCGGCGTGGCCAGGGTCGTGGCGGCAATGAGCGATCCCAACCCCGAGGTGAGTGGGCGCGGCCTGACGCTGCTGCGCGAGGCCGGCGTGGCGGTCGAGCTGGGGCTGCTGGAAAGCGAGGCACGGGCGCTGAACCCGGGGTTCATAGCGCGGATGAGTCGCGGCCGGCCGTTCGTGCGACTGAAGATGGCGATGAGTCTCGATGCGCGCACCGCGATGGCCAGCGGTGAATCGCAGTGGATCACCGGTCCCGCGGCGCGGCGCGAGGTGCAGCGCCTGCGCGCACGCTCGAGCGCGGTGATGACCGGCGTCGAATCGGCGATCTTCGACAACTCGCGGCTCACCGTGCGTGCCGATCAATTGGGCATCGAGGGCGAGCAGGGCGGGACGATCGCTGCCCGCCAGCCGCTGCGGGTGATCGTCGACACGCGGCTGCGGCTGCCGCTGGCGGCGGCCTGCCTGAGCGAGCCGGGGCGTACGCTGATCGTCGCCTGCAGCCAGGACGCCGAGCGCCGCGCCGCGCTGGAAGCGGCCGGCGCCGAGGTACTGATCATGCCCAGCGGGCGTGACGGGCGCGTCGACCTGGCGGCGCTGCTCGATCATCTGGCCGTCCACGAGGCGTGCAACGAGGTCCTGCTGGAGACCGGGGCGACGCTCGCCGGGGCGATGCTCGACGCCGAGCTGATCGACGAGATGCAGCTGTTCGTCGCCCCCACGCTGCTGGGCGGCGAGGCGCGCCCGCTGTTCGCCATCCCCGGGCTCGAGCGCATGGCTCAGCAGCGCCCGTTGCTGATCGACGACATCCGCGCCGTCGGCCACGACTGGCGGATCATCGCCCGCCCGCAACGCGGCGTATGACGCTCCCTCGGGGGACTGGCGCGCGCGCCTGCAGACAGGTACCCTGACCGCCGACCTGACCCGGCGTAGCGACAAAGGCGCACGAAACAGTCGCCATTTGCCGACAACGCCGCTCGAAAAAGACCGGAGATTCCATGGCGCTCTCTTCTTCACAGTCGGCTTCTTCACCGCCCGCTTCTTCACAGTCCGCCGACGATTCGACGTCCGCCCAGGGCCTGGCACGTATCGAAGCGCTGGTCGAGGACATTCGCCAGGGCAAGATGGTGATCCTCATGGATGACGAGGATCGCGAGAACGAAGGCGACATCATCATGGCCGCCGAAAAGGTCGAGGCCGCGCATATCAACTTCATGGCGCGCCATGCCCGCGGCCTGATCTGCCTGCCGATGACCCGCGAGCGCTGCGAGCGGCTCAACCTGCCGTTGATGGTGCGTGACAACGGCTCGGGCTTCGGTACCAAGTTCACGCTGTCGATCGAGGCCGCCGAGGGCGTTTCCACCGGCATCTCCGCCGCCGACCGGGCGCGTACCGTGCAGGCCGCGGTGGCGCGCGACGCCAGGGCCGCGGATATCGTCCAGCCCGGGCACATCTTCCCGCTGATGGCCGAGCCGGGCGGGGTGCTGCGCCGCGCCGGGCATACCGAGGCGGCCTGTGACCTGGCGGCGCTGGCCGGTTTCGAGCCGAGCGGAGTGATCTGCGAGGTGATGAGCGACGACGGCAGCATGGCGCGGCGCCCAGAGCTGGAGCGCTTCGCCGCCGAGCACGGCCTGAAGATCGGCACCATCGCCGATCTGATCCACTATCGCATGCACACCGAGCAGACCATCGAGCGCGTCGAGTCGCAGCCGGTCGAGACCGCCTTTGGCCCGATGACCCTGAATGTGTTCCACGACCGCATCCAGGGCGCCCACCATCTGGCGCTGGTCAAGGGCGAGCCGACGCCCGATGCGGCGACCACCGTGCGCGTGCACCTGGCCGACAGCCTGCGCGATCTGCTGACGCTGCAAAAGGCTGAGCGCAGCAACTGGACCGCCCATCACGCCCTGGCGAAGATCGCTGCGGCCGAGGCCGGGGTCTTCGTGCTGCTCGACGACGGCCGCGCCTCGCTCGACTTCAAGTCGCAGCTGGATATCTTCCTCGAGCGTCGCCGGGCGCCGCGCACCAGCGATTCCGATGGCGCCGGCAACTACCTGATGATTGGCACCGGCTCGCAGATCCTGCGTCAGCTGGGGGTCGGCAGGATGCGCCTGTTGAGCTCGCCGTGGAAGTTCTCCGCGCTGTCGGGTTTCGACCTGGAAGTGGTCGAGCGGCTGGATGCCGATTCCGCCGCTGCGGGCGAGCCGCTAGACTAAGCCCCTTTTTGTCAGGACCCTTTTTTTGCCAGGACAAGGCTATGCAACCGATTTCTCAAGTCGAAGGTTCCTTCACCGATGTCGACGCTCGCTACGTGATCGTCGTGGGGCGTTTCAACCACCACGTGGTCGACAGCCTGGTCGAGGGCGCCGTCGATAGCCTGGTGCGCCACGGTGTCGACGAGGACAATATCGATATCGTCCACGTCCCCGGCGCCTGGGAATTGCCGCTGGCCGTCAAGCGCGCGCTGCGTGTGGTCAAGCCCGACGCGGTGATCGCGCTGGGTACGGTGATCCGCGGCGGCACGCCGCATTTCGAGTATGTCGCCGGCGGCTGCAACAGCGCGCTGGGCGCCCTGCAGCTGGAATTCGAGACGCCGGTCGCCAACGGCGTGCTGACCGTCAATTCCATCGAGCAGGCCATCGAGCGCGCCGGCACCAAGGCTGGCAACAAGGGCGCCGAGGCGGCCATGGCGGCGATGGAAATGGTCTCGCTGATGAAGCGCTTCGGAGGCCAGGCATGAGTCGCCGCGAACAGCCCACGAGCAGTGCCCGCGAGGCACGTCACGCCGCCCGCGAACTGGCCGTCCAGGGCCTCTATCAGTGGCAGATGACCGGCAAGGCGGTGGCCAGCGTGGAAGTCGAGTTCCGCAGCCAGATCGCCGACGAGGATCTCGCCGATCACGAGAACTGGCGCAAGGTGATGGAGATCGCCGACCTGGCGCTGTTTCACGACCTGCTGCACAACGTGGCCCGCAACTGCGGCGAGCTGGACGCCGCCATCGCGCCGCTGCTCGATCGGCGCATCGAGGATCTCGACGCCATCGAGCTGGCGATCCTGCGTCTCGGCGCCTACGAGCTGTCGCATCGCCTCGAAGTGCCGTATCGCGCGGTGATCAACGAAGGCGTCGAGCTGGCCAAGTCGTTCGGCGCCACCGATGGCCACAAGTATGTCAACGGCATCCTCGACAAGCTCGCCGGGCGCTTGCGGATGACCGAGGTCAGCGCACGCCGTCGCTGACGTGCCCGTTGCCATGCTGAGCGAATTCGAGCTCATAGCCCGCTATTTCGCCGACCCCGCGCAGTCCACCGGGGCTGTCGGCTCCGGCGTCGTCCTGGGTCCCGGCGACGACTGCGCGGTGCTGGCACCGAGCCCCGGCAGCCAGCTGGCGGTCAGCGTCGACACCTCGCTGGTCGAGGTGCATTTTCCTGCCGCTGCGCCGGCCGTGGCGATCGGTCACCGGGCGTTGGCGGTGGCGCTTAGCGACCTGGCGGCGATGGGCGCGCGGGCGCGTTGGTGCGTGATGGCGATCAGCCTGCCCGAGGCCGACGACGCCTGGCTGGCCGGTTTCGCCGAGGGTTTCCATGCGTTGTGCCGGGTCTGCGGGGTGACCCTGGTCGGCGGCGACGTGACCCGCGGGCCGTTGAGCATCACGGTGACCGTGCACGGTGAGTTCCCCGCCGGGCAGGCGTTGACCCGCGGCGGCGGTAAAGCCGGCGACGTGCTGGTGGTGACCGGCGCGCTGGGTGGCGGCCGCGGCGGCCTGGAAGCCTGGTATGCCGGGGCGCGCGAGCTCGACGACCCGCTGCTGGCCGCCTATCTGCTGCCGCAGCCGCGGTTGGCGGCGGGCGAGGCGCTGCGCCAGCTGGCCCACAGCGCCATCGATATCTCCGATGGCCTGCTGGTGGATCTCGAACACCTGTGTAGTGCCGCCGGGCTGGGTGCCGAACTCGACGTCGCCGGCCTGCCGCTGAGCGCCGGCCTGGTGGCGCGGCTCGGCGAGGCGGGGGCGCACGAGGCGGCGCTGTGCGGCGGCGACGACTATGAGCTGCTGGTCAGCTTGCCGGCCGCCCGACTCGAAACCGCCCGGCAACGCCTCGCCGCTCTCGATGTACCGCTGACCGCCATCGGCCGCCTGCGCCGGGCACCGGGCATTGCCGGGGTCGATGCCGGGCTGTTGCGCAACGGCTGGCGACATTTTCCGGAGGGCGCGACATGAACCGAGCGCCCGCCAGCGTCTGGCGTCGACCGACGCACTTCTTCGCTTTCGGCCTGGGCAGCGGCGCCGTGCCGTTCGCTCCGGGCACCTTCGGTACCCTGGCGGCGATCCCTTTCTACTGGCTGCTGTCCGATCTCGAGCTGTCCTGGTATCTGGGGCTGACGCTGTTCGCCGGTCTGGTCGGCATCTGGCTGTGCGGCAAGACCTCGCGGGACCTGGGCGTCCACGACCATTCGGGGATCGTCTGGGACGAATTCGTCGGTTACTGGCTGACCATGGCCGCGGTGCCGTTCTCATGGGAGACGGCGCTATGGGGGTTCGTGGTGTTTCGGGTCTTCGACATCATCAAGCCCTGGCCGATTCGCTGGGTCGATCGGCGCATCGCCGGCGGCTTCGGCATCATGTTCGACGACGTGCTCGCCGGGGTCTACGCCTGGAGTACCATGCATCTATGGTTCTGGCTGCACTGAACAAAGGATTGCTCACTCGGCCCGCTCACGCGCTGGTGCTGGCCGACGGCACGCTGCGCCTCAACGACCGCCCGCTGCCCGAATTATCCTTCTAAGCTTGAAGTTCACTGCCGATGCCCGCATTGCATGCAGCATGATGGTCGTCAATGACCCAGCGGATACGAAGGTGAACGATGAACGAAAATGATCAGGGACACGATCTCGACGTAGCGGAAATTCTCGGCGATAGCGCCGAACGACAGCAGCAGCAGGGCCAGCACGGCGCCGTGGTGCCGACCAGCGAATACCTTCCCGAGCGCATCTACCTGCTGCCGATTCACAATCGACCCTTCTTCCCGGCTCAGGTCCAGCCGCTGGTGATCCAGCGCCAGCGCTGGCAGGAGACCATGCAGCGGGTCGCCAACACCAACCATCACGCGGTGGGCGTGGCCTACGTCGGCGACGCTGGCGGCGGGGAGCTCGAGCAGGACGATTTCCCCGAGATCGGCACCGCGGTCAAGGTCCACAAGATTCAGGGCGAGGATCAGCAGATCCAGTTCATCGCCCAGGGCATGCGGCGTTTTCGCATCGTGCGCTGGCTGTCGAAGAAGCCGCCGTACCTGGTCGAAGTCAGCTATCCCAAGGAGCCGATCAACGCCGAGGACGAGGAAGCGCGCGCCTACGCCATGGCGTTGATCAACGGCATCAAGGAGCTGTTGCCGATCAACCCGCTGTACGGCGAGGAGCTCAAGCACTATCTCAACCGCTTCAGCCCCCACGAACCGGGGCCGCTGACCGACTTCGCCGCGGCCATCACCTCGGCCAAGGGTGGCGAGCTGCAGGAGATTCTCGAGACCCTGCCGATCATGCCGCGCATGCAGAAGGTGCTGCCGCTGCTGCGCAAGGAGATCGAGGTCGCCCAGCTGCAGAGCGAGATCAGCGAGCAGGTCAATGCGCAGATGCAGGAGCGTCAGCGCGAGTTCTTCCTGCGCGAGCAGTTGAAAGTGATCCAGAAGGAACTGGGCATCTCCAAGGACGATCGCGAGAACGACGTCGACACCTTCCGCGCCCGGCTGGAGAATCTCGAGGTCCCCGAGCGGGTCATGTCGCGCATCGACGATGAGCTCGACAAGCTCTCGGTGCTCGAGACCGGCTCGCCGGAATACGGTACCACGCGCAACTACCTGGATTGGCTGACCGCGCTGCCGTGGGGCGTCACCTCCAACGACCAGCTCGACCTCAAGCACGCTCGCCAGGTGCTCGACCGCGACCACGACGGTCTCAACGACGTCAAGGAGCGCATCGTCGAGTTTCTCGCCGAGGGCACCTTCAAGGGTGACGTGGGCGGCTCGATTTTGATGCTGGTCGGCCCGCCGGGGGTCGGCAAGACCTCGGTGGGGCGCTCGATCGCCGATGCGCTGGGCCGCAAGTTCTACCGTTTTTCGGTGGGCGGCATGCGCGACGAGGCCGAAATCAAGGGCCACCGGCGCACCTATATTGGCGCCATGCCCGGCAAGCTGGTGCAGGCACTCAAGGAGGTCGAGGTCGAGAACCCGGTGATCATGCTCGACGAGGTCGACAAGATGGGCCAGTCCTTCCAGGGCGACCCGGCCTCGGCGCTGCTCGAGGTGCTCGATCCCGAGCAGAACGTCGACTTCCTCGATCACTACCTCGACGTGCGCCTGGATCTGTCCAAGGTGCTGTTCGTGTGCACCGCCAACCAGCTCGACACCATTCCGCCGGCGCTGCTCGACCGCATGGAACAGCTGCGACTGTCCGGCTACATTGCCGAGGAGAAGGTGGCGATCGCCAGGAATCATCTCTGGCCACGGCTGCTCGCGCGGGACAAGATCCCCAGGAAGCGCATCAACTTGACCAATGCGGCATTGCGTCAAGTGATCGAGGGCTACGCCCGCGAGGCCGGGGTGCGCCAGCTCGAGAAGCAACTGCACCGCATCGTGCGCAAGGCGGCGGTCAAGCTGCTGGAAAACGACCAGCAGAGCGTCAAGGTGTCGGTCAATAACCTCGAGGAGTACCTGGGCGCGCCGATCTTCCGCAAGGAGCAGGTGCTCAAGGGCGTGGGCGTGGTCACCGGGCTGGCGTGGACGGCGATGGGCGGCGCCACGCTGCCCATCGAGGCGAGCAAGGTGCATGCGCTGACCCGCGGCATCAAGCTCACCGGCAAGCTCGGCGAGGTGATGCAGGAGTCGGCGAACATCGCCTACAGCTATGCGCTGGGTCATCTGGGCGACTATGGCGCCGACCCGGACTTCTTCAACGAGGCGTTCATCCACCTGCACGTGCCCGAGGGCGCCACGCCCAAGGATGGCCCGTCGGCGGGAGTGACCATGACCACCGCGCTATTGTCGCTGGCCAGAAACGAGAGCGTCGACCGGGCGCTGGCGATGACCGGCGAGCTGACGCTGACCGGCCAGGTACTGCCGGTGGGCGGCATCCGCGAGAAGATCATCGCCGCCCGGCGCAGCGACATCTTCGAGGCGATCCTGCCCGAGGCCAACCGTCGCGACTACGATGAGCTGCCCGACTTTCTCAAGGCGGGCATGACGGTACATTTTGCCAGGCACTACCAGGATGTCGCGAAGGCGGTTTTCGCCTGACGCTCCGAGCATGAGCGGCGAGCTAGTGATTCTGCCTTCGCAGCGCGCGGGCAACGCAGGCCGATATCGCCCTGCGGGCATTGGTCAGCCACGACAGCGAGGATGTCCTGGCGCTGGCCGCGATCGGCGCTGCCGGTTCCTGGACGGCCGGCTGGTCGGCGAGCCGGCGATCTGACAGAATCGCTGCTCGCTGGAGACACCGTCATAGACCATCATGAGCGCCGCCCGGCGCCCCTCAAGATGGCAGTCACGATCGAGGAATGACCATGCCCGAGTATCGCTCACGCACCACCACCGCCGGCCGCAACATGGCCGGCGCCCGCGCCCTGTGGCGCGCCACCGGGATGAACGACGAGGACTTCCACAAGCCGATCGTCGCCGTCGCCAACTCCTTCACCCAGTTCGTGCCCGGCCACGTCCATCTCAAGGACATGGGCCAACTGGTGGCCCGGGAGATCGAGAAGGCCGGCGGGGTGGCCAAGGAATTCAACACCATCGCCGTCGACGACGGCATCGCCATGGGCCACGACGGCATGCTCTATTCGCTGCCGAGCCGCGACATCATCGCCGACAGCGTCGAGTACATGGTCAATGCCCACTGTGCCGATGCGCTGGTGTGCATCTCCAACTGCGACAAGATCACCCCGGGGATGCTGATGGCGGCGATGCGCCTCAACGTGCCGACGATCTTCGTCTCCGGCGGGCCGATGGAGGCGGGTAAGACGAAACTGCTCGATCACGGCCTGGACCTGGTCGATGCGATGGTGATGGCGGCCGACGACAGCGTCGACGACGCCACGCTCGACGAGGTCGAGCGCAGCGCCTGCCCGACCTGCGGCAGCTGCTCGGGGATGTTCACCGCCAACTCGATGAACTGCCTGACCGAGGCGCTGGGCCTGGCGCTGCCCGGCAACGGCACTATGCTGGCGACCCACAGCGACCGCCGGCGGCTGTTCGAGACCGCCGGCGAGCGCATCGTCGAGCTGGCCAAGCGCTATTACGAGAATGACGAGGCGCACCTGCTGCCGCGCGCCATCGGTTCCAGGGACGCCTTCAAGAACGCCATGACGCTCGATATCGCCATGGGCGGCTCGACCAACACCATCCTGCACTTGCTGGCGGCGGCCCAGGAGGCCGAGGTCGACTTCACCCTGGCCGACATCGACCGGCTTTCCCGCGAGGTGCCGCAGTTGTGCAAGCTGGCGCCCAACACCCAGCAGTACCACATCGAGGATTGCCATCGTGCCGGCGGCATCATGGGGATTCTCGGCGAGCTCGACCGCGCCGGGGTGCTCAACACCGCGGTGCCCACGGTCTACGGCGACAGCCTGGCCGAGGCGCTGGACAGCTGGGACATCATGCGCAACCCGACGCCCGCGGTAGTCGAGTTCTTCAAGGCCGGCCCCGGCGGCGTGCGCACCCAGCAGGCCTTCTCGCAGTCGGCGCGCTGGCCGAGCCTCGACGGCAACCGGGCCAGCGGCTGCATTCGCGATCTCGCCCATGCCTTCTCCCGCGAAGGCGGGCTGGCGGTGCTCTACGGCAACATCGCCGAAAACGGCTGCGTGGTGAAGACCGCCGGTGTCGACGACTCGATTCTGGTATTCGAGGGTCCGGCGCACGTAGTCGAGTCCCAGGATCAGGCGGTCGAGCATGTGCTCGAAGGCAAGGTCAAGGCGGGTGAGGTGGTAATCATCCGCTACGAAGGCCCGAAGGGCGGGCCGGGCATGCAGGAGATGCTCTATCCGACCTCGTATCTCAAGTCCAAGGGGCTGGGCAAGGTCTGCGCGCTGCTGACCGACGGACGCTTCTCGGGCGGCACCTCGGGGCTGTCGATCGGCCATGTCTCGCCCGAGGCGGCGGCGGGCGGGGCGATCGGCCTGGTCGAAAGTGGCGACGTGATTCGCATCGACATTCCCCAGCGGACCATCGACGTGCAGCTGCCTGCCGGGGAGCTGGCGCGACGCCGCGAGGCGATGGAGGCGCGCGGCAACGAAGCCTGGAAACCGGTCATCCAGCGCGTGCGCAAGGTATCCGCGGCACTCAAGGCCTACGCCTTGCTTGCGACTTCGGCCGACCGCGGCGCAGTGCGCGATCTCTCCAAGCTCGACTGAGTGGCCGCTGCGTGATTTATGACGTTCTTGATTTACAGAATAAGACCCGCGGCGCAGGCCGCGGGTCCTGGAATTTCGAATTGCTGATCGTCGCCGTGCCCTGTATCACTGACTGAGTACCCCCGACTGGCCACAACGACAGTCATTACGCGGCCTGAGGTATACCCTCGGCGGCTTCGTTCTCGAGCGCTTCGAGCTGGCATTCGATGACATACCATACGTTCAGCAATTCCAGACTTTCTTCGCCACAACACATCGTCGCTGTCTCCTGGGTCGAGTGGATAAAACATGCACCGCTCACTTACAGTGGGCTGTAAGAAGTATGGCTGCTTAGACCAAGGCCGACATGACATTTTCTTGAACGTTTTTTGATGGTCAACGTGCTCTTTTTGTATAAGCACGCTGGCCTGTATGGACAAGGAGGAAGCAATGAGGGAGTCGTTCAACGTCGGTCTGGTGGGTTACGGGTTTTCCAGTCAAACGTTCCATGTGCCGCTGATTCGCGCAACCCCGGGGCTCGAACTGGTGGCTGTCTCGTCGAGCGATGCCGCCAAGGTGCATGCCGGGCTGCCCGATGTCGCGGTGGAGGTCAGCCCGCACGCGTTGTTCGCGCGCAGCGATATCGATCTGGTGGTGATTCCCACGCCCAACGAGACCCACTATCCGCT
This sequence comes from Halomonas sp. IOP_31, assembly GCF_021151495.1. Taxonomy (NCBI): domain Bacteria; kingdom Pseudomonadati; phylum Pseudomonadota; class Gammaproteobacteria; order Oceanospirillales; family Halomonadaceae; genus Halomonas; species Halomonas sp. IOP_31. The sequence continues at coordinate 75,441 of NZ_JAIRBP010000006.1, forward strand.
GGCCAAGGCAGCGCTCGCTGCCGGCAAGAACGTGGTGGTCGACAAACCTTTTACCATCACCTTGAGCGAGGGGCGCCAGCTCAAGAGCCAGGCCGAGAACGCCGGTAAATTGCTGTCGGTGTTCCATAATCGGCGCTGGGACAGCGACTTCATGACTGTGCGTGAGCTGCTCGAGGCCGGCACGTTGGGAAGAGTGGTGCACTTCGAGTCGCATTTCGACCGCTTTCGTCCCGAGGTACGCCAGCGCTGGCGCGAACAAGCCAAGCCGGGGGCCGGGATCTGGTACGACCTGGGACCGCATCTGCTCGATCAGGTGCGCGCGCTGTTCGGCATGCCCCAGACGATCCTGCTCGACCTCGTCCAGCGTCGGGATGACGCCCAGATCGACGACGATTTCCATGCCTTGCTCGATTACGGCAATTGTCGTGTTGTCCTGCATGCGGCGACGCTGGTGGCGTCCGAGTCGCCACGGTTCGCGATCCACGGCACCGCCGGCAGTTATGTCAAGTATGGACTCGACCCGCAGGAGGATCGTCTGAAAGCCGGCGAGACACCGGCACCACAGTGGGGCGAGGATCCACGCAACGGCACCCTGACCCTGCGTGACGGCGAGGGGGAGGGGGCGCCATTGATTAGCCGCGAGCAACCGACTCGACCGGGCGACTATCTGGCCTATTACGCCGCTATCCGCGCTGCGCTGCGCGGCCAGGCCAGCAACCCCGTGCCGCTCGACGAGGCGTTGGCGGTCATGCAGCTTATCGAGGCGGGGTTGGACAGCTCGCGTCAGCAGCGCTGGGTGCGCATCAAGGAAAGCGGCCTCAACAAGCTGCGCGGATAGCGGCGGCTGCGAGGCTTGGCCTCGCCCGAATCCTTTCATGAGGGCCCCGGCAACCGTCGGGGTTCTTTGCGTTTGCGGGCCCGGTTGTGCGCAGGCTGTGATTGTCGGCTTGGTTTTGGCAGGCGTAGCTATTAGTCAGCTACTAAAGTTGTAGTGCAATAATTAGTCTGCTATCATGTTTTGCATCGACGAGGCGCCACGAACGCCGAGTCCGATGGCCTTTCGGCCAAGTATCTTTCAAAAGGAGATGAGCAACATGAAAAGCGTAAAGAGCCTGCCCCTGACTTCTCTGCTGCTGGCCTCGGCACTGGTATTTTCCGGCGCCGCACTGGCCCAAACAAGCAGCAGCCTGGCACCCGATCACGGCCTTGATCGTGGTCATCAGGTTCCGCCGGCATACCCGGCCCGGGATGTCCGCAACACGTCGATCAACCTGGATAGTCAATCGGCGGTCGTCGAGCGCAGCGTGAGCCTGGTGCCCGATGGCGGCGTCGATGCCAGGCAGCACCAGGCACCGAGCGAAGCGCAAGTAGATACCCGTACCGCCTACAATGTCAGCCCGCTGGTAAGCGATGCCGGTGTATAACGACTGATAGAATTGCCACCGGTCGCGCGCTTGCGGTGACCGTGCAACGAACAGACCTCGGCCAAGGCCGAGGTCTGTTCGTAGGGGTGAGTGCGTTCAAGGACTATTGGAATCGATGTGATCGTCTTCGGCATCGACGCCGCTGTCGTCGACCAGCGGCTCGCTGGAATAGGAGGTCCAGTCAGTCGAGTTGCCGGATTGGGCCATGCCGTTGGCTCGCTCCTCTTGGGCATCGACGCCGTTGGCCGGCGCCAGCGTTTCTGCACCGCTGTTGGTGTCATTCATCATATCCGCGTCTTGCATGTCTTCCATGCCGTTGGTGGACATGGGCTGCGATGCATCGGGCTGGACCTGATGGCCGGAGTCGACGCCGCTATCCGGGGCCAGTTCCGAGGTCTGCTGGGCGAAGGCAAGCGTGGAAACGCTCAGCAATGCGGCCAGCAGCACCGTTGTCGCTACGGGTGCGAAGCGTTTGAAATTCTGCATGTTCACTCTCCTTACCTAGTGTGTCCCAGGGGCCCGGCGTATGTCGTGTGCGTGCGCCCAGGGTGTCCATGGCCGGACATCGATGAATACGTTGGCCGACCCAGGATGGATTCAGCGAATGCGATAAAAATCGTTCGTGTAAAGGTACAGGCTGCGGTAGGTGATTATCGATAGCGGCACGTTTACAAAAAACCCCGGCCGGAGCCGGGGTCGTGTCATACCGAGAACGAGGGGTTATGGCGTATCGCCGTCATTGCGATCTTCACGGGTATCGACGCCCTTGTCCTCGACGAGTTCCTCGTCCTGATAGGAGGTCTGGTCGCCGTCGTTGGCGCCGGTTTCGGAATCGCGATCCTCGATGGCATCGACGCCGTCATCCGACGCCAATTCATCTTCTTCGCGCATGGTAGCGTTTTCGGCGTTGTTGATATCGGATGATTCCGTGCTCTTTTCGGGCTTCTGCGGTGGCACGTTATGGCCTTCGACCCCCGCATCGACACCACTGTCCGGAGCGACATCCGAAGATTCCTGAGCCAGCGCGGCGGCCGAAAAAGCCAGCAGCGATGTCAACAGGGCGGAACCCAGAGTCAATGATAGTCCTTTCACATTTTTCATGGTCATACCTCCTTGCATGGTCATTCCCTGTTTGCGGGTGAAGCGTCTCTCTTTCAACCCGCCTGAAACAGGTTTGCTATCAAGCGTTAACCTGTACAGAAGCTAGACGCCTGAAGCTGGCCTGTAAAGAATTCGGGTTGCTGTTGCTTTCCCTTCTGGCGGCTACTTCACCCTTCAAGTCACTGCCAAGTTAGTCAATGAACGATTGCATTTCAAACGATGATCATGCCATTACCACCAGGACTCGCTCTGGCGTTCGGTGCGCAGTTTCTCGCGGGCGATGAACAGCGCGGCGATGGCCCGAGCTTCGTGAAAGTCCTCGCGGGCAAGCAGCGCGGGCAACGCATCGATGGCGTGCGTCTCAACCACCAGCGGTTCGGGTTCGTCGCCGGGCAGACGCTTCTCGTACAGATCGGTGGCGAGCATCACCTGCATGCGGTGGTTCATGTAGTTGGGCGCCAACGACAGTTCGACCAGCGGCTCGATGCGTCGCGCGCCCATGCCGCATTCCTCCATGAGTTCGCGGTTGGCGGCGGTGATGATGTCCTCGCCGGGGTCGACCAGGCCCTTGGGCAGGGTCAGCGCATAGTCGTCGAAACCGGCGGCATACTCGTGGATGAGCAGCACATGATCGGGGTCGGGCATGGCGACGATCATCACCGCGCCGCTGCCGCTGCCCTTGAGGCGCTCGAAGGTCCGCTCGGCGCCGTTGGCAAAGCGCAATTCGAGGCTTTCGATGGTGAACAGGCGACTGCGCGCGATCTCCTCGCGGCCGAGGACCTGGGGTTTGTGGAGCGATATTGGCGGCATGGCGGGCGTATCCGTACAATGAAGCTGATCGTGTTCGTCTCTTTTACCACTGCCCCGGAGCCCCTGGCCAATGCTTGATTGGCGCGATATCGACACCGTGCTGCTGGACATGGACGGCACGCTGCTCGACCTGCACTTCGACAGCCACTTCTGGCTCGAGCACCTGCCGCGACGTTACGTCGAGCTGCATCATCTCGACCAGGCGACCCAGGACATCCTGCGCGACCGGATCATTCGCGAGCAGGGCACGCTCAACTGGTACAGCCTGGCCTACTGGCGCCAGGAACTGGGCGTCGATATCGTGGCGCTCAAGCGCGAAGTGCAGCACCTGATCGGCCTGCGCAGCGACGCGCTGGATTTCCTGACCTGGCTCAAGCAGCAGCACCCGCGGGTGGTGCTGGCGACCAACGCCGATCGCGAGAGTCTGGCGCTCAAGCTGCCGCTGACCGGTCTCGAGCAGTACCTGGACGCGATCGTCTCGTCGGCCGATGTCGGCGTGCCCAAGGAGCGTCAGGAGTTCTGGTTCGCGCTGCAGGAGATCGAGCCGTTCGATCCGCAGCGCACGCTGTTCATCGACGACAACCCGGCGGTCCTGGAGAGCGCCCGGGAGTTCGGCATTCGCCACCTGCTGGGCATCAAGCAGCCCGACAGCCAGCGACCCGAGCGCGAACTCGAGGCATTTATCGTCCTCGATCGCTTCGCGACCTTGTTACCCAGCGCCTGAATCGCCATTTACCTATTCTCTAACAGGCTATGTAACGGGCTATGCAACAGGTACGCATCGACAAGTGGCTGTGGGCGGCGCGTTTCTTCAAGACGCGCGGCCTGGCCAAGCAAGCCATCGAGGGCGGCAAGGTCCAGTACAACGGCGCCCGGGTGAAGACCAGCAAGATGGTCGAGCCGGGGGCGCTGATCAAGGTGCCTCAAGGCTGGGATTACTGGGAGGTCGAGGTACTGGCGGTCAGCGACCAGCGCCGCGGCGCCCCCGAGGCCCGCGAGCTCTACCGCGAAACCGCCGACAGCCTGGCCCGCCGCGAGCGCGAGACCGAGAATCGCCGGCTCGCCAATCAGGCGATGCGTGCGCCGCCCGGACGCCCCGACAAGCGCGAACGTCGCAACATTCAGCGTTTCCAGCGCCAGCGCCCCGTCGAAGACGACTAACCCGCCGTTCCTTTCATGTTCTTGTTCCCGACTCCGAGTGACGACGACAGCGATGACCGACCAGATCCAGCGATTCCTTTTCGATGACACCAATGTGCGCGGCGAGGTCGCCGGCCTCGAGCGCGCCTACGCCGAAGTGCTCGAGCGCCACGCCTATCCACCGGCAGTGACGCGGCACCTGGGCGAGATGCTCGCCGCCGTGGCGTTGCTCACCGAGACCGTCAAGCTCGACGGCACGCTGAGCGTCGAGGTCCGCGGCGAGGGCGCCTTGAGCCTGCTGATGGCCGAATCGAATCCCGGCGGTGAATTGCGCGCGATCGCCCGGCTCGACGAAGACGCAGCGTTGCCGGCCGACGATGCCGACTTCCACGCGCTGGTCGGCGAGGGGCGTATCGTGATCACCCTCGATCCGCGCGAGGGCAATCGCTATCAGGGCATCGTGGCGATCGAGGAGTCTTCGCTGGCCGGCTGCCTGGAGGCCTACTTCGCGCGCTCCGAGCAGCTTGCCACGCGGCTGTGGCTGGCGGCCGACGGCCAGCATGCGGCGGGGCTGCTGCTGCAGCAGCTTCCCGACGATCGAAACAGCCGCGACCCGGACGCCTGGGAGCGCACGGTGCATCTGGCCAGTACCGTCAAGCCCGAGGAATTGCTGCAGCTCGGTCAACGCGAATTGCTGCACCGGCTGTATCACGAAGAGACCGTGCGCGTGTTCGATCCCAAGCCGTTGCGGTTTGCCTGCAACTGCTCACGCCAGCGCATCGCCCAGGCACTGCTCAATCTGGGCGCCGAGGAGCTGCGCGGGATTCTCGACGAGCAGCAGGCCATCGATACCCAATGCCATTTCTGCCATACCCGCCATCACTTCTCGGCGGCGGAGATCGAGTCGCTGATCGAATCGCCGGACGCCGGGACGCCGACCTTGCACTGATGCGGCGCGGCGTGACGAAGGGGGGCTTTTTGCCATACTGTTTCAGTCTGTGTGCCGGCGAGAGGCGGCAAACGCCCACGACGGTATTCAGTGAAGCACTTTGGCTAACGAGAGAGAACCGGCCCCCGGCCCAGGACCCATTACCCATGACAAGCAACCAAGCTGCGCCCCGGACATCCAAGGAACAGCGCACCCGACGCCATCTCAACCTGAACGCCGCCGAACTCATCGAACGCGCCATCGTCCGCGGCGAAGGGCGGTTGGCGGACAACGGCGCGCTGGTTGTCGAGACCGGGGCGCGCACCGGACGTTCCCCGAGCGATCGCTTCATCGTCGACGAGCCCTCCACCGCCGAGCTGATCGACTGGGGCAAGGTCAACCAGCCGTTCGACGCCGAGCGTTTCGATGCGCTGTGGGAGCGCGTCGAGGACTACCTGGCGGAAGGCGAGAATTACACCGCCGAGCTGCACGTCGGCGCCGATCCCGAGCATTACCTGCCGATTCGCGTGACCACCGAAACCGCCTGGCACTGCCTGTTCGCCCGCACCCTGTTCGTCCGCCCCGAGGCGTTCAACCCCAAGGGCAAGCACGAATGGACGATTCTCAATGCGCCGCACTTCACCTGTGAACCAGAGCGCGACGGGACCCGCTCGGAAGGCGCGGTGATCCTCAACTTCGCCCGGCGCCGGGTGCTGATCGCCGGGATGCGCTACGCCGGCGAGATGAAGAAGGCGATGTTCTCGGTGCAGAACTTCCTGCTGCCCGAAAAGGACGTATTGCCCATGCACTGCAGCGCCAACGTCGGCGAGGATGGCGAGACGACGCTGTTCTTCGGTCTCTCCGGGACCGGCAAGACCACGCTGTCCGCCGACCCCGCGCGCTATCTGATCGGCGACGACGAGCACGGCTGGGGCGAGGGCACGGTATTCAACATCGAGGGTGGCTGCTACGCCAAATGCATCGATCTTTCCGAGCGCAACGAGCCGCTCATCTGGCAGGCGATTCGCTTCGGCACGGTGCTCGAGAACGTGGTGCTCGACGCGTGCCGCCATCCCGACTATGCCGACGACAGCCTGACCCAGAATTCGCGGGCTGCCTATCCGCTCGAGCATATCGCGAAGCGGGTCGCCGCCAATCGCGCCGGCGAGCCCAACGCCATCATCTTTCTCACCTGCGACATGAGCGGCGTGCTGCCGCCGGTATCGATCCTCTCCAGGGAAGCGGCGGCCTATCACTTCCTGTCGGGCTATACGGCCAAGATCGGCTCCACCGAAATGGGCTCGTCGGCCGGTCTCGAGGCGACCTTCTCGACCTGTTTCGGCGCGCCGTTCTTCCCGCGTCCGGCCCGCGAGTACGCCGATCTGCTGATCAAGCGTCTCGAGGGCTTCGGCTCGCGCGTCTATCTGGTCAATACCGGCTGGACCGGCGGCAGCCACGGCCAGGGCGGCAGCCGCTTCAGCATCCCCACCACCCGGGCGGTGATCGGCGCGATTCAGTCCGGCGCGCTCAAGAAGGCCGAGACCCGCATGATCGAAGGACTCAACCTGGCGGTGCCGACCCGCGTGCCGGGGGTCGATTCGCAACTGCTCGACCCGCGCCAGACCTGGGACGACAAGGAAGCCTACGATGTCCAGCGTCGGGAGCTGGTGGCCAAGTTCGTCGCCAACTTCGCGAAGTTCGAGGGCATCGACGAGGCGATCGTCGCGGCGGGGCCGACGCTCGACTGAGCGTGCAAGCGGTGAACTGCGGACCCGCCTCGCGATCGAAACAGGGAGCGCATGACCAACATGGGGATCTGGTCAGCCATCGACCAGGCGCAGCGGCCGACCGGAGACGAAAGCGCGGATGTTGGCGCCGGCATCGGTCAGGAAGCGTTCGTAGGTACCGCGGGTCGTCCAGCCCATGTGCGGGGTGATCAGCACATCTTCGCGCGACAGCAGCGGATGGCCGGCGGGCAGCGGCTCGGGGTCGGTGACGTCCAGTGCGGCGCCCCGCAGGCGTCCGGCCTGCAGGGCGCCGAGCAGGGCGTGCTGGTCGAGCAGCGCCCCGCGTGCGGTGTTGACGAGCAGCGCCCCGGGGCGGATCGCGGCAATGCGATTTGCATCGAGGAACCCACGGGTCTCGGGGGTCAGGCGCAGATGCAGGCTGACCACGTCGACGGCCTCGAGCAGCGCCTCGACGCTGGGCATGGCCTCGACGCCCAACTGCCGGGCCTGGGCCGGCTCCAGCGAACGGCCCCAGGCCTTGATCCGCATGCCCAGCGCCTGGGCGCGCGGGGCGACGGCCCGGGCGATCGCCCCGAAGCCGACCAGGCCGAGCGTTTGACCGCTCGCCTCGCGGCCCAACTGGCTCGCCCAGTCACCGGCCGCGACGTGGCGACTGCCGGCGACGATGCGATGGTCGAAGGCCAGCATCAGACCGATGACCAGCTCGGCCACGGCATCGACCGACCCGCCCGGGGTGGTGGCGATGGCGATGCCGCGCTGGCGCACCCGCGGTACGTCGACGTGGTTGAGGCCGGTGCCCGTCTGTGCCACCAGTTCGAGTTCCGGGGCGGCCTCGAGGAAGCGCTGGTCGATCGCCGAGCGTTCGCGCAGGGTGACCACGATACGGGCCTGGCGCAGCGCACTCTGTAACGCCGGGCCCTCCAGACGCCGACGATGGACGGTGAGGGGAAAATCGCGCTGTAACGCAGCGACCGCCGGCGACCGGGCGCAGACGTCGTCGAAGTCGTCGAGGATCACGATCGGCCAGTCGGGGTGCCGGGGAGCGTGCTGGGTCATTCGGTTCTCCTTCGTCGGGTGGGCATTACGCGGCTTCGCGCTCGGCGCGGTCGAAGCCGGGGGCCAGGCGGATCACCACTGTCAGCAGACAAAGCAGTATCGCGCCGCAGAGCAAAAAGGCCAGCGTGAATCCCAGCCATTCGGCGATGAACCCCAGCAGCAGGGGCGCCAGGACCTGGGCGCCACGATTGCCCATCAGCCGCATACCCAACGCGCTGGCGCGCTGCTCGGCGGAGACGTGCTCGGCCAGCACCACCATCGACAACGGTTGCGAGATGCCGGATCCCAGCCCGACCAGCACGGCGTAGAAGGCTAGCAAGCCGATGCTATCGGTGGCGCCGGTCCACATCATGCCCAGGGCGACGGCCGCCACCGAAGCGATCATCGTCCGGGAGCGGCCACCCAGGGCTTGAATGACACCGGGCATGAACGGACGGATCAGCATCGCACACAGCGCGCGCAGGCTGATCAGCACACCGATCGCGGTCGCCGACAGAGCGATGCTCTCGAGGTAGACGGGGAGAAAGACGGCATGGGCGGCGAGGGCGAAGAGGACCGCGACGGTCACCGCGATCGACATCTTGACGCCGATATTGGCGCGCAGTAATGAAGCCTGGGCGCGATAGCCGAGCAAGGCCCGGGGCGCCACGTGGCCCTTGCGCGAGTCGCCGACGAACAGCAGCGAGGTGGTCACGGCGATCAGCGGTAGCGTGCCGATCACCATGATCACGCTGGCCATCGGCTGGGTATCGATCAGCCGCCCGGCGAGCAACGGTCCGATGAGTTGGCCCCCAGACAGGCACATGGTGTACCAGCCGAAATAGCGCTCGAGCTGTCGTCCGCGTCCCAGCGAGGCGACGATCGACTGCGCCGCGATCACCATCACCACATGCGCTATGCCGATCACCAACTGAGTGGCGAGCAGGCCGACGAGACCCGGAACCGCTAGCGTCAGCCAGGGCCCGGCGAACATGCCGCAGGCGCCCAGCAGGGTGACCTTCTGGGCGCCGACGCGAGTTACCACGCCGCCGAGGGGAATCGCCAACAGCAGCGGCAACAGGTAGGGCGCCGAGAGCACCAGCCCGACCATCGCCGGGCTGGCGCCCATGTCCAGCGCGCGCAATGGCACCGCCAGCAGCAGCATGGTCTGGGCGACGAAGACGCTGGTCAGGCCGATGCATACCAGCACCAGGTTGCGGATCGCCGCGGCGTCGGGCTTGCCGGTCGGAGCTTCTGGCATGCCGGCTTCAGGCCTTGAAGAGCACGGGAGCCAGGTGATCCTGGTCGATCATCACGTCGACCACCGCCGGGCCTTCGGCGGCAAAGGCGCGCTGCATGGCGGCCTCGAGATCGCCGGGTCGGGTCACCGTCTCGCCGTGCGCGCCGAACACCCGGGCCAGTTCGCCGAAGTCCGGGTTGCGGTAGTCGACCGCGAAGTGCCGGCCGCCGTAATGGGCATTCTGGAAGGCACGTTCGTTGCCCAGCCCCTGGTCATTGAAGACCACCGCGACCAGCTTGATCTTCTCGCGCACGGCGGTTTCCAGCTCGCCGATATTGCACATGAAGCCCATGTCGCCCTGGACCGCCAGCACCGGCACGTCGGGGCGGGCCAGCGCCGCGCCGATGGCAGTGGGAAAGCCGGCGCCCACCGCGGCCCAGTTGTCGATGAATTGGTAGGTGTCCGGGGCGTGACTGACGAAGTGCATGCGCGCATGCTTGCCGGCATTGCCGGCGTCGACCACCATGATCCCGCCCTTGGGCAGGGTGCGGCGCAACACGTCGGCGACGAACGGCGGCTGGATGGGCTCGGCCTCGGCGTCGATCAGCCCCTGGCGCTGGGCTTCCCACTGCGCGACTTCCGCACCGACGTCGAGCCACGCCCAGCGGCGCTCGGCGAGGCGCAGGGTGAGCCCGGCGAGCAGGCTCGGCGTCGCGCCGACGGCGGCCACGTCGACCGGGAATACCGTGCCGATGGGGTCGTCGCTGGCCGCGTGATGGATCAAGGTGGCGTCGGCCTGGATCAGGCCGTGCTTGAAGGTCGTCGAGAACAGATCCATGCGCGCGCCCACGGCGAGCACCAGGTCGGCTTGCTTGACGGCACGGTTGGCGCTTTCCCAGCCGTTGCGGCCCAGCGGCCCCAGCGCCAGCGGATGCGCCGTGGGGAACGCATCGGGGCTGAACTGCAGCGGTGCGACCGGAATGCCGTGACGCTCGGCGAAGGCGATGAGCGCGTCGCTGGACCGCTCGCGGAGCACTCCGCCGCCGGCCAGGATCACCGGGCGCTCGGCGCGTGCGAGCCGCGCGACGATCTCGTCGAGCACGCCGGCGTCCACGCTGGGCAGCGTGGTGGCGCGGTATTGCGCCGGCTGCCACGCCTCCTGCTCGACCTCCTGCAGATAGATGTCCGACGGCGCCTCGAGGTGCACCGGGCCGGGCGGTTCGCTCAGCGCCACGCGGAACGCCTTGCGCAACGCCTCCTGGGCCTTTTCGGGGTCACTGATCGAATAGGCCCATTTGGTAATGGGCTTGAAGAAACTGATCTGATCCATCTCCTGGCTGGCGTCCTTCTCGCGCAGCCAGGCCTCCTGCAGGCCATTGATGCCGATGATCGGTACGTTGCCGCGAAAGGCCGCACCGAACGGTGTCGCCATGTTGGTGACGCCGGGGCCCTCGGTGGCGGTCACCACCGCCGGGCGCTGTCCGGCTCGGGCATAGCCGTAAGCCATGAAAGCCGCGCCCTGTTCATGGCGGGTGAGGATGAAACGGATGTCCGGCGTGTCGCGCAGCACGTCGAGTAGCGGCAGGTTCTGGGTGCCGGGAATGCCGAAGATATGGGTGATGCCTTCGCGGCGAAGGCCTTCGATCAGGGTGTGGGCAACCGAGGGCATGGCAAGCTCCTGACTTTGTTGTTCGGATCGAGACGATCAGACGACGGGACTGCGGCCACCGTCGACGTTGAGGCTGGCGCCGGTCACGTACGAAGCGCAGGGCGAGACCAGAAAGGCGATGCAATTGGCGACTTCGCTGGCGTCACCCAGGCGTCCCAGCGGAATCGCCTGGCTCTGCCTGGTCGAGTATTCATCCCAGCTCAGCTCGGGGGCTTCGCGTTGCCAGCGGCGTTCCACCTGGGCCGAGCGGACCCGGCCGATGCACACCGTGTTGACACGCACCCCCGCGTTGCCCAGCTCGTTGGCCAGCGACTTGGTCAGGGCGATGCCGGCGGCGCGGGTAGCCGAGGTGGGCAGCGAATTGGCCGGCGCCGCCTTGCCGGCGACCGTGGTGATGTTGACGATCGCCGCGGCGGCGGAAACCTTCAGATAGGGCAGGGCCGCCCGCGTGCAGCGAATCGCGCCCATCAGCTTGAGGTCGAAGTCGGCCTGCCAGAGGGCGTCGTCGGACTCCAGGAAGGGGCCGGAGGCGCTGCTGCCGGCATTGTTGATCAGAATGTCCAGCTCGCCATGGGCCTCGATGGCGGCCTGCACGGCCCGCGCCGGAGCCTCCGCGGTGGCCATGTCCGCCGAGACGATGACCGGGGGGTGACCGCCGAGCGCCTCGAGCTCGCGGGCGGCGCTTCGCAGCGTCGCTTCGCGGCGAGCGGCGAGTACCACGCGCGCGCCCTCGGCGGCCAGCACCCGCGCCGTGGCCAGGCCGATGCCTTCGCTGCCACCGGTAATCAGAGCCACCTTATTGCTTATATCAAGATTCATCGCGACGCCCCAATGTTGTCAGTGTTGCCCGCCGGCATTGTCGGTGGCGAGTGCCGCCCGTCTGGAGCGTCTCCCTGACCATGAATGCCTTGGCAATATAGCAAGCTTTCCAAGTTAAAGAACACTCTTGCATATTAATGCAGCCATTTGCATACTCAGGTACACAATAATAATTACATGCCTCTCAAGCCTTAGCGCATCGCACCGACTCGGTATGGGTTTCGAGTGGTTGCGATACCGATGAACAACAATGCCAGCCATCGGGTGCGGGTGCCGGAGAACCGGCGGCCCCGCTCAGGAGAATCGACCATGAACAACGATGTACGCCTTCGTACCGGCCGCATTGCGGCCACTCTGCTAGCCGCCGCCGGCCTGTCGCTGGGAGTAGCGACGACGGCGACGGCACAGACCGAGCAAGCCGAGCTCAACGGCTTCTACGACGACGAGACACTGGAGATCCTGACGCCATGGTCGCCGGGCGGTGGGGCGGATACCTGGGGCCGCTTCGTGGCCGCCACGCTGCCGCCGTACCTCGGCGATGACGCCAGCATCCAGGTCGTCAACCGCCCGGGTGCAGGCGGCGTTCAGGGCACCAACGAATTCGAGCTGCGTACCGCCAGCGACGGCTTCACGGTGCTGCTGCAGAGCGCCGGTCAGGTATTTCCGTTCATGTACGGCTCCGATGCCGTACGCTACGATTTTCGCAATTACGCGCCGATCGCCGCCATGGCGCAAGGCGGGGTCGTCTACGCGCGCTCCGACCTGGGCATCGAGGATCCGCAGCAGCTGTGGGAAGCCGACAACCTGATCTACGGCGAGGTCTCGCCCCAGGCCATCGGCTCCACGGCGCTGGCGGCCTTCGCCTTGCTCGACCTGCCGCACCAGGCGATCTTCGGCTACCAGAGCCGTGGCCCGGCACGTCTGGCCCTCGAGCAGGGCGAGACCAATATCGATTTCCAGACCACTAGCGCCTACACCGCGAACGTTCAGCCGTTGGTCGACGAAGGCATCGCGGTGCCGTTATTCAGCATGGGCGTCATCAACACCCAGGGTGAACTGGTGCGCGACCCGGCGTTCCCCGAGCTGCCGACGGTGGCCGAAGTCTACGAGGAGCGCTACGGCGAGAAGCCCTCGGGGCTGGCCTGGGATGCCTATCGTGCGGTGCTCTCGGCCGGCAGCATCAAGATGCTGTGGGCCAAGAAGGATGCCCCCGAAGCCTCCATCGAAGACCTTCGCCAGGCGTTTCGCGATGCGCGTCAGGATCCCGAATTCATCGCCGAGTCCGAAGCCACCAACGGGCCCTACGAGTGGCTGGTCGGCGAGGAGGCCTACACGGCGATGAGCTCGACCCTCGACGTGTCCGACGAGGCGCTCGACTTCCTGCGCAAGACCTTCCGCGAGCGTTACGACGCCGATCTCTGACGGCGACGCGCCTCGACAGGAGAGGGCTTCGGCTGAAAGAGCCAAGGCTTCTCTGCTGTATTCTGCCATGTGAAGGGAGCACTTGCCGTGTTCGAAGCTGCGCTCGAAGCGTTATCCATCGTGCTCGATCCCTCGCGACTGATGTTCATGCTGCTCGGCGTGAGCGTAGGGCTGATCGTCGGCATCCTGCCGGGGCTGGGCGGGGTGGTCGGCATGTCGCTGCTGCTGCCGTTCGTCTACGGCATGGATACCTACGCCGCCATCGCCATGCTGATCGGCATGGCCGCGGTGATCGCGACGGCCGATACCTTTCCCAGCGTGCTGATCGGGGTGCCCGGCTCGGCCGGCTCCCAGGCGACGGTGCTCGACGGCTATCCGCTGGCCCAGCAGGGGCGAGCCGGCCTGGCCCTCAGCGCGGCCTTCAGTGCCTCGCTGATCGGCGGACTGATCGGCGCGCTGGTACTGTTCATGATCCTGCCGGTGGCGCGGCCGGTGATCCTGTCGTTCAGGTCGCCGCACCTGTTCATGCTGACCGTGCTGGGACTGTGCGTGGTCGGGTTGCTGGCCGGCAAGTATCCGTTTCGCGGCATCCTGGCGACGCTGTTCGGTATCCTGATCGCGATGCTCGGTTCGGCACCGGCCTCGGTGACCTTTCGCTTCGTCGGCGACAGCACCTACCTGATGGATGGCATACCGTTGGCGATCCTCGCCATGGGCCTGTTCGCGGTGCCCGAGATCATCGACCTGCTGGCCGAGAATCGCGCCGTCTCCAAGGTCAAGACGCTGTCCGAAGGCTGGAGGGCGGGGATCAAGGCAACCTTCACGCATCGCTGGCTGGTGCTGCGTTCGTCGGCACTGGGCGTCGCGGTGGGGGCGATACCCGGTCTCGGCGGCTCGGTGGTGGACTGGCTGTCCTACGGCCAGGCGATGCATACCACCAAGGACAAGAGCCGCTTCGGCCAGGGCGAGATCCGCGGCGTGATCGCCCCGGAAAGCTCCAACAACGCCAAGGAGGGCGGGGCGCTGATCCCCACCCTGCTGTTCGGCATTCCCGGCAGCGGCACCACGGCGGTACTGCTGGGCGGGCTGATCCTGCTGGGCATCCAGCCGGGGCCGTCGATGCTGACCTCCAACCTGCCGGTCACCCTGACGGTGGTCTGGACGCTGGCGCTGGCCAATGTCGTCGGCGCACTGGCGTGTTTCCTGCTGTCGCGGCCGATCGCCCGGCTGAGCATGATCCCGGCCAGCAAGTTCGCGCCTTTCCTGATCATCGTGATGATGGTCGGCGCCTACCAGAATACCCGTCACTGGGGCGATCTGGTGGCTTTCCTGGTAGTCGGCCTGATCGGTTGGCTGCTCAAGACCTATGACTGGCCGCGCGCCCCGGTGCTGATCGGCTTCGTGCTGGCGCCGAGCATCGAGCGCTACCTGACCATCTCGGCCTCGCGCTATGGCTGGTCGTGGCTGGCCGACCCGATCGTCATCGCGATCGGCCTGGTGTCCATCGCGGTGGTGGTGGCCGGGGTGCGCGTCAAGGGCAAGAGCCAGACTCGGGAGGCCTCGTGATGTCCCGCCGTCTAGTCGAAGAACTGGTGTTCATGGCGATCGTCGCCGTGATTCTGGTGGCCATGCTGTGGGCGGCCATGGACTATCCGTTCACGGCACGGCTGATGCCTCAGGTGGTCGCCGGCGCGGCCTTGCTGCTGCTGATCGTGGAGTTCGTGCTGACCGTGCGCCGCTCGCGGCACGTGACCGCCGCCGAGCACGGCGAACCGCTGACCGGCGACAAGCTTAAACGCACCATGCCCTACCTGCTGTGGCTGGCCGCGTTGTATGTCTGTATCTCATTGATTGGACTGGTTATATCGGCGGCGCTGTTCTGCGCGGCCTTCGGCTATTTCGTCGGCAAGCTGCGCTGGTGGTCGGCACTGCTCGGCAGCGCCTTGCTGGTGGTGTTCCTGATCGTGCTCGGCGAGGGCTTCAACCTCGACTGGCCGGCGGGCTATTTCTTCTCGCCGTTTCACTGACGCCGGAGACGTGTATGAGTACCCACGATTACAGGTTGCGTATCGGCGACAGCTGGCGGGCGGCCGAAGGCGATGCCAGCTTCGCCGCCATCAATCCCTTTAATCAGACGACCTGGGCGCGTGTCCCCGAGGCCAGTGCGGCCGACGTCGACGCCGCGGTGGCTGCTGCGCGCACGGCCTTCGATAACGACGGCTGGGGTCGCTCGCCCGGCCTTGCGCGGGCGACTCTCCTTCATCGCCTCGCCGAGCTGCTCGAGGGCGACGCCGAGCGCATGGCGCAGCTCGAGACCACCGACAACGGCAAGGTGATTCGCGAGACCCGCGTGCAGATGCGCTTCGCGGCACGCAACTACCGTTATTTCGCCGGCTGGGCCGACAAGCTGCACGGCGAGACGCTGCCGCTCGATCGTCCCGAGCTGTTCGACTACACCACCCGCGAACCGCGGGGCGTCGCCGCGCTGGTGACCTCGTGGAACTCGCCGATGGCGATCCTCGCCAACAAGCTGGCGCCGGCCCTGGCGGCGGGTTGCACGGTGGTGATCAAGCCCTCGGAAGTGGCCAGCGTGACCACCCTCGAGTTCGCCGCGCTGTGCGAACGGGCCGGCTTCCCGCCCGGGGTGGTCAACGTGGTGACCGGCGGCGGCGAGGTGGGCTCGGCGCTGACCGGCCATGCCGACATCGACCTGATCAGCTTCACCGGCGGCACAGCGACAGGCCGGGCGATCGCGCGGGTGGCTGCCGAGGCGCTCAAGCCGGTGACCCTGGAGCTGGGCGGCAAGTCGGCCAACATCGTCTTCGACGATGCCTCGCTGGAGCAGGCGGTGACCGGCGCGGTGGCCGGAATCTTCGCCGCCGCCGGGCAGACCTGCATCGCCGGGTCACGGCTGCTGGTCCAGCGTGGGCTCTACGAGCGGGTCTGCGAGCGGGTCTGTGCGCGGGCCGCGGCGATCCGCCTCGGCGATCCGCGCCGCGACGACACCGAGATGGGCCCGGTCGCCAATCCCGTGCAGCACGAGCGGGTGTTGGGGTTCATCGAGCGCGCCCGGCGCGATGGCGCGACGCTCAAGGTCGGCGGTCGGGCGCCGGACAGCGCCGCATTGCAGGCTGGCTGCTTCGTCGAGCCGACGGTGTTCACCGGGGTCGCCCCCGACAGCGAGCTTGCCCGGGAGGAGGTATTCGGCCCGGTGCTGGCGATCATCCCGTTCGACAGCGAGGACGAGGCCGTGGCGATCGCCAACGGCACCGACTATGGGCTGGTCGCCGGGGTCTGGACGCGCGATCTGGCGCGGGCCCATCGCGTGGTCGGACGGCTACGGGTCGGCAGCGTGTGGATCAATACCTACCGCGCCTCGGCGGCGCAGGCGCCGTTCGGCGGCGTCAAGGCCAGCGGCTTCGGCCGCGAGCGCAGCCATCACGCCCTCAACGAGTACCTGGACATCAAGAACGTGATGATCGACCTGGGCGACGAGGTGCGCGATCCCTTTGCACTGCGGACCTGAGCGCTGCGCAGCTGATCAGGTCTCGCCCTCGAAGAATGCCTCGAGACGCACCTTGTAGGCCTCGCGGATGTGGGTGCGGGCGTGTTGCTCGGCGGCGTCGGGATCGCGGCTCTCCAGTGCCGTGACGATGGCGGCGTGCTCCTGGCGCGCAGTCTGGGGGCGTCCCGGCTTGGCCAGGGTGCTGCGCCCCAGCAGGACCATCGAATCCTGCAGCGAATGCAACATCTTCAGCAGGTAGCGGTTGTGCGCGCAGCGATACAGCGTGCTGTGGAACAGCTTGTTGTTCTTGACCAGGTCGAGAGTCTCGGTGAACTGCTCGTCGCGTTCGCTGATCTCGCGCAGGAAGGTGATCTCGACGTCGGAGGCGTGGCGTGCCGAGAGCCGTGCGGCGGTGCCCTCGAGCACCTCGCGCATGGCATACAGTTCGCTGACCATGCCGTGGTCGAGCTCGGTGACGATCGTGCCGCGGGCCGGGTCGTTGGCCACCAACCCCTCCATCTGCAAGCGGTTGAGCGCCTCGCGAACCGGGGTTCGGCTCAGCCCGGTGCGCTCGGCCAGGTCGACTTCGCGGATGCGCGTACCGGGGCGCAGCGAACCCTCCTTGATGGCCTCGACGATGTACCGGTAGGCCTGTTCGCTGCGCGGTTCGCCGCGCTCGTTGGCGGACGCCGCCGGGGATTTGCGTGACTTGCTTTCTGCCATGGAGCTGCCTGTCCGATCGACGCTTTGGCGCACATGATAATCCTCCATACATGGCTTGTCATTTTGAACACTGATGGATACAGTTGTATTTAGTAGCTACGGGAGGGGTCGATGATCGTCTCATCGCTCGGACGGCCGATAGATAAACAGGCGCTTACCGGCCATGACGTGCTGGTGATCGGCGGCGGCAATGCCGCCTTGTGCGCGGCGCTGTCGGCTCGCGAGCGGGGCGCCAGCGTGCTGCTGCTGGAGAGCGCGCCGCGCGAAGTACGCGGCGGCAACAGCAGCCATACCCGCAACCTGCGCTGCATGCACCGTGCGCCCACCGATGTGCTGACCGACGCCTATCTGGAGGAGGAATTCTTCGAGGACGTCTGGCGGGTGACCGGCGGCAACACCAACGAGGCCCTGGCGCGGTACGTGATTCGCGCCTCGGAAACCTGCACCGACTGGATGAGGGGCTACGGCGTACGCTTCCAGCCCTCTCTGGGCGGCACCCTGCACCTGGGGCGGACCAACGCCTTCTTCCTGGGCGGCGGCAAGGCGCTGGTCAACACCTACTACAAGGCCGCCGAGCGGCTGGGGGTGACCATCATCTACCAGGCCGAGGCCGAGCGGCTGGTCTTCGATGGCACGCGTTTCGATCATGCCCTGGTAACGCTGGGTGACGAGCAAGTGAGGGTGAGCGCCAAGGCGGTGGTGGTCGCCTCGGGCGGGTTCGAGTCCAACCTGGAGTGGCTCGAAGAGGCCTGGGGGCCGGTGTCGCGCAACTTCCTGATCCGCGGCACGCGCTTCAACCAGGGCAAGATGCTGCGCTCGCTGCTCGACAACGGCGCCAAGTCGATCGGCGACCCGACCCAGGGCCATGCCGTGGCGATCGATGCGCGTGCGCCAAAATACGACGGTGGCATCGTCACCCGCGTCGATTGCGTATCGCTGGGCATCGTCGTCAATCGCGAGGGCCGGCGCTTCTACGACGAGGGCGAGGATTTCTGGCCCAAGCGCTACGCGATCTGGGGGCGGCTGATCGCCCGCCAGCCGGACCAGATCGGTTATTCGATCACCGACGCCAAGGCCGAGGGCCGCTTCATGCCGTCGGTGTTCCCGCCGGAGCGCGCCGACAGCCTCGACGAACTGGCGGTAAAGCTCGATCTGCCGGTCGAGGCGCTCAGACGCACCGTCGACGAGTTCAACGCCGCCGTGCAGCCCGGCCACTTCGACCATAGCGTGCTCGACGACTGCCGTACTCAGGGCGTCACGCCGGAGAAGACCCACTGGGCACAGCGCATTGATACGCCGCCCTTCTACGGTTATCCGCTGCGCACCGGTATCACCTTCACTTACCTGGGCGCCGAGGTTGACGACCGGGCGCGCATGTACATGGACAACGGCGAACTCGCCGACAACGTCTTCCTCGCCGGCGAGATCATGGCCGGCAACATCCTGGGGCAGGGCTACGTGGCCGGATTCGGCATGACCATCGGCACGGTTTTCGGGCGCACCGCAGGTACACAGGCAGGAGGCTACGCGAAGAGCCATGCAACGGATTGAGACCCTGATCGACGAAGCGCGCCACAACATGACGGTGTGCAACGCGTGCCGCTACTGTGAAGGCTTCTGCCCGGTCTTTCCGGCCATGGAGCGGCGCCTGACCTTCTCCCGCGAGGATCTCAACTACCTCGCCAACCTGTGCCACAACTGCAGCGAATGCCTTTACGCCTGCCAGTACGCGCCGCCGCACGAGTTCGCCGTCAACGTGCCCAAGTCGATGGCCAAGCTGCGCGCGTCCTCCTACCGCGAATACGCCTGGCCGGGGCCTTTGGCGCGGCTGTTCGACCGCAACGGGCTGGTCTCGTCGATCGCCCTGGCGCTGGGCATGACGCTGATCCTGCTGGTCGCCATCGCGCTCAACGGTGGTCTCGCGGGATTGTTCGGCGCCCGGCACGGCGGCGACTTCTATGCGCTGATGCCGCACAACGTGATGGCGGGGCTGTTCGGCGGCGTCGCGCTGTTCGTCGTCCTGGCGCTGGCGATGGGCTTCGTCGGCTTCTGGCGCGAGAGTGGCGAGGGCGCGCGGGCGCTGTTCGACCGTGGGGCCTGGCGCGACGCGCTGAGCGAGGCCGCGTCGCTGCGTCACCTGCACGGCCAGGGCGACGTCGGTTGTACCTATCCCGACGAGTACCACTCCCATTGGCGGCGGCGCTTTCATCATTTTACGGCCTACGGTTTTTTGCTGTGTTTCGCGGCCACCGTCACCGGAACCTTCTATTACTACCTGCTCGGCTGGGTGGCGCCCTATGAGCTCGTCAGTCTGCCCAAGTTGTTCGGTATTCCCGGCGGGCTGGGCCTGCTGGTGGGCCCGGCCGGACTGTTCTATCTCAAGCTCAAGCGCGATCCGGCGTCCGGGGACGGCCGCCAGCTGGGCATGGACATGGCCTTCATCGCGCTGTTGTGGCTGAGCAGTCTGAGCGGTCTCGTACTGATGCTGTTTCGCGAGTCGTCGGCACTCGGCCTGCTGCTGGTGATCCACCTGGGCATCGTGCTGGCGCTGTTCGTCACGCTGCCCTACGGCAAATTCGTGCATGGCCTGTATCGCCTGGGCGCGCTCTATCGCAACGCCCTGGAGCGCCGTCGCGGGGGAGCCGGCTAGCCCAGCTCGCGAGTGCCAGACGGGCGGTGCAGCGAAAGCGTTTGTGGTACCTTGTCGCGAACTTTTTGTATCGCTGGATCGCCAGCCGCTGGAACGCCAAGGATTTCATGGACGCCCAAGCCCAGATCATCGCCCGCCTCGCCGGGGAACTCGCCGTTCGTCCCGACCAAGTCGCCGCCGCCGTGGAAATGCTCGATGGCGGCGCCACCGTGCCGTTCATCTCGCGCTACCGCAAGGAGGCCACCGGCGGCCTCGACGACGGCCAGTTGCGTGAACTCGAGGAGCGCCTGCGCTACCTGCGCGAGCTCGAGGAGCGCCGCGCCGCGGTGCTTGCCAGCATCGACGAGCAGGGCAAGCTCACGGCCGTGCTGGCCGCCCAAGTGCGCAACGCCGACACCAAGCAGCGCCTGGAAGACTTGTACCTGCCTTACAAGAAGAAGCGCCGCACCAAGGCCCAGATCGCCCGCGAGGCCGGGCTCGAGCCACTCGCCGCTGCACTGCTCGCCGACCCGACGCTGGACCCCGAAAGCGAGGCCCAGAATTACCTGCGTGCGGCCGACGGCGACACCCCGGCCGTCGAGGATGCCAAGGCGGCGCTGGACGGCGCCAAGCAGATCCTCATGGAGCGCTTTGCCGAGGACGCCGAACTGGTCGGCCGGCTGCGCGACCGGCTGTGGGGAGAAGGCGAGCTGCGCGCGCGGGTGATCGACGGCAAGCAGCGCGAGGGCGCCAAGTTCTCCGATTACTTCGAACACGACGAACGCCTCGCCAAGGTGCCTTCGCACCGCGCGCTGGCGATGTTCCGCGGTCGCAACGAAGGCGTGCTGGCGCTGAGCCTCAGGCTGCCCGGCGAAGATGAAGCGCCGGTGCACCCGGCCGAGATCGCCATCGCCAAACACGTCGACATTCACGACGCCGGGCGCGCCGCCGATCGCTGGCTGCGCGAAGTGGTGCGCTGGACCTGGCGGGTCAAGCTCTACACCCATCTCGAGACCGAGCTGATGGGGCGGCTGCGCGAGCGCGCCGAGCTCGAAGCGATCGGGGTGTTCGCCGCCAACCTCAAGGATCTGCTGCTCGCCGCCCCGGCCGGCCCGCAGGCGACGCTGGCGATCGATCCGGGCTTGCGTACCGGCTGCAAGGTGGCGGTGGTCGACGCCACCGGGCAATACCTCGAGCAGGCGGTGATCTATCCGCATGCGCCGCACAAGCGCTGGGACGAATCGCTGGCGACGCTGGCCCGGTTGGCCGACAAGCACGCCGTGAGCCTGATCGCCATCGGCAACGGCACCGCCAGCCGCGAGACCGACAAGCTCGCTGGCGAACTGGTCAAGCGCCTGGCCGCGCAGGACGCCTCGCGGCGGCTCGCCAAGGTGATGGTCAGCGAGGCCGGCGCCTCGGTGTATTCGGCCTCCGAGCTGGCGGCGCGGGAGATGCCCGATCTCGACGTGACCATTCGCGGTGCGGTGTCGATCGCCCGGCGCCTGCAGGACCCATTGGCCGAGCTGGTCAAGATCGAGCCCAAGTCGATCGGCGTCGGCCAGTACCAGCACGACGTCTCCCAGGTGCAGCTCTCGCGCAGTCTGGAAACGGTCATCGAGGACTGCGTCAACGCCGTGGGGGTGGACCTGAACACCGCCTCCGGGGCGCTGCTCTCGCGAGTTTCGGGGCTCAATCCGGGACTCGCCGAGAACATCGTCGCGCGGCGCAACGAGCGCGGGGCGTTCCGCAATCGCCGCGAGCTGCTCGAGGTCAGCCGGCTGGGACCGCGGACCTTCGAGCAGTGCGCCGGTTTCCTGCGCATCATGAACGGCGACAACCCGCTCGACGCCAGCGCCGTGCACCCGGAAGCCTACCCGGTGGTGACGCGGATCGCCGAGCGCGGCGGCCGGCAACTGGCCAGCCTGATCGGCGACAGCGCCTTGCTGAAATCGCTCAAGCCCGCCGACTACGTCGACGACAATTTCGGCGTGCCGACGGTGACCGATATCCTCAAGGAGCTCGACAAGCCTGGGCGCGACCCGCGGCCCGAGTTCAAGGCCGCCGAGTTCCGCGAGGGCGTGGAGACGCTCAAGGATCTCGAGCCCGGGATGATCCTCGAGGGCAGCGTGACCAACGTCACCCACTTCGGCGCGTTCGTCGACATCGGCGTTCATCAGGATGGCCTGGTGCATATCTCGGCGCTGGCCGAGAAGTTCATCGACGACCCGCGCCAGGTGGTCAAGGCCGGCGATATCGTCAAGGTCAAGGTCATGGCCGTGGATATCGAGCGCGCGCGAATCGGCCTGTCGATGCGCCTGAGCGACGACCCCCAGGCCGAGGAGGGGGCGCCGGCCCGGGGCGCCCGGCGCCAGCAGGGCGACGGCGAGCGGCGCAACAAGGGCGCGCGCCGCGGCGGCGCGGACAAGCGAGCGAGTGGCGATGGCGCTGGCAATGGCGGCATGGGGGCGCTGGGCGAGGCGTTGCTCAAGGCCCGCAACAAGCGCTGAGCTATCGTCATGATCGTTAGCCTTGAAAGGGCTGCGCCAGTCACCATAATCTGACCTTCACCCACCGCCGCGGCATGCGGCGGTGAATCGCCTGCAACCGGGGGTGTTCAACTTGTCCGAGCAACTAGTCAAGGCCGTCGAGCGGCTCAAGGGATTGGCCCGCGAAGGGCGGCTGGGTCGCTTGCGCCGCGGCGTCGAAAAGGAAGGGCTGCGCCTCGACCGTCAGGGGGCGATCGCTCAGACGCCGCATCCCCGGGCGCTGGGGTCGAAGCTGACCCATCCGCACATCACCACCGATTACTCCGAGTCGCTGCTCGAATACATCACACCGGTCTACTGTCGCCCCGAAGACGCGACGGCGTTTCTCGCCGACCTGCATCGCTTCAGCTATCGTCACCTGGACGATGAACTGATCTGGCCGGCGAGCATGCCCGGCCGCCTGAACGGCAACGACAGCGTGCCGATCGCCGATTACGGGCGCTCCAATGTCGGCACCATGAAATCGGTTTATCGCAAGGGCCTGGACGTGCGCTATGGGCGGATCATGCAGTCGATCGCCGGCGTGCATTACAACGTCTCGCTGCCCGAGGAAGTCTGGCCGTTGCTGCGTGAGCTCGAGGGTGCCCAGGACAAGCCGCTGAACGGCTATCGCTCGGGACGCTACTTCGACATGATCCGCAATTTCCGGCGCAACAGCTGGCTGCTGCTGTATTTGTTCGGCGCCTCGCCGGCGCTGGATCGCAGCTTTCTGACCGGCGCGGTGCCCGACAAGCTCAAGACCCATGCCCGCGATACCCTGGTGTCGCCATATGCCACCAGCCTGCGGATGTCCGACCTGGGCTATCAGAACAAGGTCCAGGCGCAGCTCAAAATCTGTTTCAACTCGCTGTCCAACTACGTCGGTACCCTGCGCCACGCCATCAGCACTCCATGGCCGGCTTACCAGCGCCTGGGCGTCAACAAGGGCGGCGAATGGCGTCAGCTCAACGCCAACATCCTGCAGATCGAGAACGAGTACTACAGCGACATTCGTCCCAAGCGCGTGGCGCGCCACGACGAGACACCCACCCAGGCGCTCGAGGCGCGCGGCGTGGAATACATCGAAGTGCGCTGTCTCGATCTCAACCCGTTTCTGGCGCTGGGCATCGACGAGACGCAGATGCGCTTTCTCGATACCTTCGTGATGTGGTGCCTGCTCGCCGGCAGTCCGTGGATTCCCGACGAGGAGTGCGACCGGCTCGACGACAATCGCCAGGCGGTGGTCGAGCGTGGTCGCGACCCCTCGCTCACGCTGGCCATCGATGCCCGCGAAGAGCAATTGGCGCGGCGCGCCGAGACGATCTTCGATGAACTGCGCGAGGTGGCCGGACTGCTCGACACCATCGAGGCTTCGCAGGCGCATGCCTCGGCGCTCGACAGTCTGGCGCCGTTGCTGCGCCAGCCCGAGCGCACGCCCTCGGCGCGCTTGCTCGAGGTGCTCGAGGAAAGCGGCGACGAATTCGTCGACTACATGCTCGAGATGGCCGGCGAGCAGGCCACGCGGTTTCGCCGCGAGCCGCTGGACCCTGCCCGCGAGGCGCTGTTCAGCCAGCTCAGCGAGACCTCACATCAGCAGCAGGGCGACATCGAGGCCGGCGATCGCGAAAGCTTCGCGGCCTTCCTCGAGGCCTATTTCGCGCGCGCCCGGGAACCGCGGCCCGCGTCGGCAGTCTGAGCGACTCATTCGGGTCCGCCTGGTGGCCCCGAATTCTCTGCAATTGACATTTACTGACGGGAGCGCCCGAATGGCGGCTAGCTTGAGTGGAACGTGGACGCGGCGGATGACGGTTCGCCACTGGAGTCTGGCCGGCCTGGCCTTCTGTGCGCTGATGATGGCGGTGGCGTTGGCGCTGCAGTACGTGGCGGGGCTCGAGCCCTGCCCGCTGTGTATCTTCCAGCGTATCGCGGTGATCGCCACGGCGCTGGTCTTGCTGATCGCGGCGATCCACAATCCGCGTGGCTGGGGCGGCGGCGTCTACGGCCTGCTGGGGCTGGCGACGGTTGGCAGTGGCATTGCCCTGGCCAGTCGCCACGTCTGGCTGCAATCGCTGCCGGCCGATCAGGTGCCCAGCTGCGGGCCGGGGCTCGGCTACATGATGGACGTCCTGCCGTTGTGGGACGTGCTTTCACGCGTCCTGTCGAGCTCCGGCGAATGCGCTGCGGTGGAGGGCATATGGCTGGGCGTGACCCTGCCGCAGTGGACCTTGGTCGGATTCCTGGTCCTGGCGTTGGTGCCCATCGCATTGATTGCTCGCGGCTTTGTGAACGCACGCCGCAGCGGGCGCCGCGACTAGCCGACGAATCTTGCGCATCCAGGATTGACAGCCGTGCGACCACGAGGGACGCTGAACTTCCGCAGGCTGCATGAATGCATGGAGGCAGGACAATGCTGGAAGATTGCAAGACCGCTCAGGAGCGCTGGGGCGGCGTCCACCGACTGATCGATCGCTGGTTCGAGGAGCGTCGCGAGATGCTGGTCGCCATGCTGGAGCTTCAAGAAGCTTGCGATGCGGACCCCGAAGTAATCACCAAGGAACAGATCGACCGCTTCAGCGAGCTGCTGATGGACTACATCAGCGCCGGGCATTTCGAGATCTATCCACAGTTGCGCGAGGAGGCCGAGCAGTTCAATGACCATGAGGCGCTGAAGCTCGCCGAACAGCTGCTGCAGCGCCTGGAAATGTCGACCGGCATGGTGCTCGAGTTCGACGAAGATTACTCGACGCCGACCCGTTGTCAGCACTATCTGTTCCGCTTGCCGGCGTGGATGAATCGCCTGCGCAAGGCGTTGACCGAGCGTTTTACGCTCGAGGATCAATTGATCAGTCGCCTGCATGCCGCGCATTCGCCGCCGCCGGCCCCCGAGGTAGCGCCCAGCGCGGCCTATTGAGCCACCTTGAGTCTGGAGGCTTTTGCGGAAGGGCGTTTATTCGCGATAATTTCGCGATAATGCAGCCCGGTCCATCGGGAATGAATTCCCGCCCACTAGGCGTCTGTCGGGCTTGGCCGATCGTCACGAGAAGCACGGGTTTCGAGTCAAATTTATCGATCGATTGAGGCGAATAGCGCGCTATTTAACGAAATGGATCGATGGAATTGGCCGAAAGGCCGGGATTCGCAGTAGGTCAGTGTCAAGTCCGACGGGGTCCTAGAACAGTACCCCCCTCTGGAACAAGGTGAGCTCCCTATCACTCAGCCTTCGTCACGCCCCTCGTCGATGCACGCAGCGGCCGTTGGCCCAGGTGGCGTGCACGGCGCGGTCGTCGCCGAGAATCATCAGCGCGAACAGCCGCTCGGCCAGCGTTTCGGTGCGCGCGGTCCGTCGCGAGAGCAGCGGTGTCGCACGTGGATCGAGGGCCACCAGGTCCGCTTCGGCGCCCTCGCGAAAGCGCCCGATATGCTCATCGAGGTGCAGGGCGCGGGCATTGCCCAGCGTCAGCCGGTAGAAGCCCTGCCAGGCGGTGAGTGGTTGAGCGAGCAACTGGCCGACCTGGTAGGCCGCCTTGAGCGTGGCGAACCCGGAAAGATCGGTGCCGGCGCCCACGTCGCTGGCCAGCGAAACCGCCAGCCCGGCTTCACGGCAGGCATGGCGGTCGAACAGACCGCTGCCCAGATACAGATTCGAGGTGGGGCAGAAGGCGACATTGGCGCCTGCCGCGGCGAGCCGGCGGCGTTCGTCCATCGATAGATGAATGCCGTGGGCGAAGGTGCTGCGCGGGCCGACCAGTCCGTGGCGCTCGTAGACATCGAGATAGTCGCGGGCCTCGGGAAACAGCTCGGCGACCCAGTCGACCTCGCCGCGATTCTCGGAGATATGCGCCTGCAGGTAGACATCCGGTGCATTGCGCAACACGCCGCCGACGGCGTCGAGTTGTGCGCGGCTCGAGGTCGGCGCGAAGCGCGGGGTCAGCGAATAGCTCAGCCGATCCTTGCCATGCCAGTCGGCGATCAGCCGTTCGCTGTCGTCGACGCCGCCCAGCGCGGTGTCGGTCAGCGCCTGCGGTGCGTGACGATCCATCAGCACCTTGCCGGCGAGCATACGCAGGCCGCGGCGCCGAGCGGCGGTGAAGAAGCTATCCACCGAACCGGGGTGCGAGGTGCAGAATACCTGGGCGGTGGTGGTGCCGACGCGCAGCGTCTCGTCGAGGAAGGCCTCGGCGACGTTGTCGGCGTGGGCGCGCTCGGCGAAGCGGCACTCTTCGGGGAAGGTGTATTCGTTGAGCCAATCGAGCAGTTGCCGGCCGTAGGAGGCCATGATATCGAGCTGCACGTAGTGCACATGGCTGTCGATGAAGCCGGGCATCATCAGCTTGTCGGAGTAATCGACGTGGGCGATGCCGGCGGGCAGTTGCGCGGCGATCTCGGCGTAGGCGCCGACTGCGCGAATACGGCCGTTCTCCAGCCATAGCGCACCGTCCTCGATGTGCAGCACGCTGCCGGCGGCCGGCGTGTCGTCCTCGCCGGGGTCGTCGTTGAAGCTCAGCAGGGGGCCGCGCAATACTCGGGCGTCGCTCATCCAGGGTCTCCGGAAGGAGTGGCGGAAGAGGAGGTTGCGGAAAAAGGGGCGGCGACCGGGGCGCTCGAAAAGACCTCGCGCAATCGGCGTGGCTCGATGCCGCGGTGCGCATGTCGTTCGCTTTCGATTTCGCTGGCGCTGGCCGGCGTGAGCGTCAGCAGTTCGGCGGCCACGGCCAGGGCGATCTCGTAGGGGCGCTTGCCGGTCGCCCGGGGAATGCCGATCGGGCAGCGCACCCGGGTCAGTGCGGCCTCGTTGTGGCCGGCGGCGGCCAGCCGGCGGCGAAAGCTCGCCCATTTGCTGGGCGAGCCGATCAGGCCGATGGAGGCGAGGTCGTCGCGGCCCAGCAGCGCATCGATCAACGCACGATCCTCGCCGTGGTCGTGGGTCATTACCAGCACGTGGCTATGCGCCGGCAGTGAGGCGGCATCACTCGCCGGGTCGGCGCTGCGCCGGCAGGCCAGTCGCGGTTGCCCGGTGGCCCAGTCGGGAAAGACGCCATCACGGCTGTCGAACCAGGCCAGGCGCCAGGGCAGCGGGACGAGCAGTTGGACCAACGCCTGGCCGACATGCCCCGCGCCGAACACCGCGACCGTCATCTCGGCGCCGGGGAACACCTCGATCAACACGTGCACGTAGCCGCCGCAGCATTGCCCCGAGCGCGCGCCCAGCGGGAAGGCCTCGAGTCGCGGGCCGCCCTGGCCATCGTCTTGTGAAGCGCGCAGCGCCTGGCGGGCGACGTCGATTACCTGGTATTCGAAGCCGCCGCCGCCGAGCGTGTCGTGAACGGCATCGGCGGTGATCACCATCTTGGCGCCGGGTTCGCGCGGCGTGGAGCCGGCCGCGCCGACCACGCTGGCCAGCGCGTGGGGCTCGCCGGCCTGCTGCAGGCGGTGCAGCGCCGCGTGCCAGCTCATGGCGTAGAGCCGTTCACTGATCGACGCAGCGCTTGTGCCGCCATCAACACGCGCTCCGGGGTGGCCGGCGTATCCAGGCGTGGCGACTGGCGATAGTCGCTCAAGCTGGACAGCGCATCGCGCAGCGCCGACCACACCGAGATGCCGAGCATGAACGGCGGCTCGCCGACCGCCTTGGAGCGGTAGATGCTGGCCTGCGAGTTGGGATGGCCCTGGAGCAGCTCGACGTTGAACGCCGGCGGCAGGTCGCCGTAGGTGGGGATCTTGTAGGTCGCCGGGCCGTCGCTGAGCAGGCGGCCCCGGGCGTCCCACTTGAGCTCCTCGCTGGTCAGCCAGCCCATCGCCTGGATGAAGCCGCCCTCGACCTGACCGGTGTCGATCGCCGGGTTCAGCGAATCGCCGACGTCGTGAAGGATGTCGACCCGCTCGACGCGGTACTCGCCGGACAGCGTATCGAGACTGACTTCGGCGACCGCCGCGCCGTAGGCGAAGTAGTAGAACGGCCGGCCGCTGCCGGTGTCGCGGTCGTAATGGATCAGCGGCGTGGAGTAGAAGCCGTTGGCGGACAGCGAGATGCGCGACAGATAGGCGGCCTGGACCAGCTCGCCCCAGGCGATACGCCGGCTGCTTTCGCCATGCCCGGCGAGCAGTTCGCCGCCCGCCAGGCGCATGCCTTCGCGATCCAATTGATAGTGTTCCGCAGCGAAGTCGAACAACCGCTCGCGAAGCTGGCTCGCCGCATCGCGGGCGGCCATGCCGTTGAGGTCGGCGCCGCTCGACGCCGCGGTGGGCGAGGTGTTGGGCACCTTGTCGGTGCGCGTGGCGGTGATCCGCACGCGCGCCATGTCGAGGCCCAGCTCGCGGGCCGCCACCTGACAGATCTTGGTATGCAGGCCCTGGCCCATCTCGGTACCGCCGTGGTTGATCATCACGCTGCCATCGGTATACACGTGCAGCAGCGCGCCGGCCTGATTCAAGTGCCTGGCGGTGAACGAGATGCCGAACTTGACCGGGGTCAGCGCCAGGCCCTTCTTGACGACCGGGCTGGCGGCGTTGTGGGCACGGATCGCCTCGCGGCGCGTCCAATAGTCGCTGCTGAGCTCGAGACGTTCGACGATCTCGCTCAGCAGCGGGTACTGATCGACCTGCTGGCCGTAATGGGTGACGTCGCGGCCGGCGCGGTAGAAGTTGCGCTTGCGCACGCTCAGCGGGTCCTCGCCGAGGTGGCGGGCGATGTCGTCCATCGCCGCCTCGATGATCATCATCCCCTGGGGGCCGCCGAAGCCGCGAAAGGCGGTATTCGAGGCGGTATGGGTGCGCGCGCGGTGGCCGGTGACGCGAGCCGCGCCCAGCGAGTAGGCGTTGTCGGCGTGGAACATCGCGCGATCGACGATCGCCTCGGAGAGATCCGGCGAGTAGCCGCAGTCGCCGATCACGGTGATCTCGCCGCCGGCCAGCACGCCCTCGGCGTCGAAGCCCAGCCGGTAACGATTGTAAAACGGATGGCGCTTGCCGGTGGCACGCGTGTCCTCGGCGCGCGGCAGGCGCAGCCGGGCGGCGCGGCCGGTACGCCGGGCGATCAGCGCGGCGATGCACGCCCACGGCGAAGCCTGGGTTTCCTTGCCGCCGAAGCCGCCGCCCATGCGCCGGGTTTCCACCGTCACCGCATGAAAGGGCACGGCGAGCACCTCGGAGACCAGCTTCTGGGTTTCGCTGGGATGCTGGTTCGAGGTATAGACGACCACGCCCTCGTCCTCGCTGGGCGTGACCAGGCAGGCCTGGCCCTCCAGGTAGAAATGCTCCTGGCCGCCGACGAACTGCTCGCCTTCGAGGACGTGCTCGGCCTCGCTCAGCGCCTGCTGCCAGTCGCCGCGCTGCTGGACGTGGGTGGGGCGCACCACGTCGCCGCGCTCGGCGGCTTTGAGCGGATCGAGACTCGCCGGCTGCTCGTCGATCTCGACCACCGCGGCCCTGACCGCCAGGCGCGCCGCCTTGTGGCTGGTAGCGGCGACGGCGAACAGCGTCTGCCCGGCGTAACTGATCTCGTCGTCGACGAACAGTGGGTCGCCGGGAAACACCGGGCCGATATCGGTATGTCCGGGGATATCGATCACGGTGATCACGTCGACCACCTCCGGGGCGCGCTTGACTGCCTCGAGGTCGAGCCGGGTCAGGCGGCCGTGGGCCACCGGCGAGAAGCCCAGCGCTATATGCAGGGCGTCGGCGGGGGCCGGCAGGTCGTCGATGTAGGCGGCGCGCCCGATGACGTGCTTGATGGCGCTCTCGTGGCGGTGCGAATCGCTTGCCGGCGTGCGCGGCTGCGGATCGCGGGCCAGCGGGCCGTCGCCCTTGTTGCGGCCGACCTGTTCTTTACGCACCTCGGCGGATTCGTGACCAACCGCTGGCGCGGCTTCGGGCGCCTTGGCCGGCGCGGCTTCGGGCGCCTTGGCCGGCGCGGCTTCGGGCGCCTTGGCTGGCGCGGTTTCGGGCGCCTTGGAAAGCCTAGTGAGCGTACGCATCGAGCGACACCTCCGCGGTGGTGGATTCGAGCCCCAGGCGCAGCCGTTCGAGCAGGTTGGCGGCGACCGTCAGGCGGTATTCGCTCGAGCCGCGCACGTCGCTGAGCGGCTGGAAGTCGTCGCGCAGCGCGGCCTTGGCGTCGGCAAATACGCTTGGGGTAGGTGCTTGGCCCTCGAGTGCCGCCTCGGCGGGCGCGCAGCGGCGGGGAATCGCCGCCATCCCGCCGAACGCCAGGTGCACGTCGCGCAGCATGCCGTCCTCGAGGCGCCAGGCGAACGCGGCGAGCACCGTGGAAATATCGTCCTCGCGGCGCTTGGCGATCTTCCACACCTTGAGGTGCTGAAGCTGGCTCCGCCGTGGCAGGAAGATCGCGCGCAGAAACTCGCCGTCGTTCAATGCGGTCCGCTTGTAGTCGAGGAAGAAGTCGCCGACCGGCAGCTCACGCGGCCCGGCCGGGCCGTCGATGGCCAGCCGCGCGCCGAGCGCCAGCAGTACCGGCGGGGTGTCGCCGATCGGTGAGGCGTTGGCGATATTGCCGCCCAGCGTGGCGCGGTTGCGGATCTGCAGCGAGGCGAAGCGCTGCATCAAGTGGGCGAAAGCCGAGAAATGCTCGGCGAGCAGCGGCTCGAGCCGTGAATAGGTCACCGCAGCGCCGACCCACCAGCCTTCGGCGGTCTCCTCGATGCGCTGAAGCTCGGCGACCCGGCGCAGATCGATCAGCTCCGTGAGCGGCTTGAGCTGCTGGGTGGCCTCAAGCCACAGGTCGGTGGCGCCGGCGACCAGCCGTGCATGCGGTCGCTGGCGGCGCAGCTCGCGCAGCGCGTCCAGCGTGGTCGGCACGGCGTAATGCCCCGGTGCCGGCGAGCGCTGGCTGGCATCATGGGCGAGGGCGGCCACGTTGGCGGCCAGCGCCGGATCGTCGGCCCAGCTCGGCTGCGTATCGGGATACTCGCTCATGCGCAGCGCCGCATCGCGGATCGGCCGGTAGCCGGTGCAGCGGCACAGGTTGCCGCCGAGCGCCGCTTCCAGACGCGCGGGCGTCAACGGCGTCGGAACGCGGCGTTGGGCTTGGTGCAGGGTGAACAGCGACATCACGATGCCGGGAGTACAGAAGCCGCACTGGCTGGCGTGACAATCGACCATTGCCGCCTGGACGGGATGCAGGGCGTCGCCGCGGGCCAGGCCCTCGACGGTGACCAGGTGGCAGCCGTCGAGCTGATGGGCGGGGACGATGCAGGCATTGGCGCTGCGGTAGGCCAGCTCGCCACTGGCGTCGGGCTCGCCGATCGCCACCGTGCAGGCCCCGCAATCGCCCGAGGCGCAGCCCTCCTTGGTGCCGGTCCGGCCCAGCGCGCCGCGCAACAGCTCGAGAACGCTGGTGTCGGCGCTGGCATCGGCGCACTGCTGGCGTCGGCCATTGAGATAGAAGTCGATCATCGCGGAAGCTCGTTGTTGTCGCTGTTCGAACCGGGGATTGACCGGCCAGGAAATGAATTGACCGAATGGTCAGTTTCAGCGTCGCGCATTCTCATTGCTTGTGCAAGAGACTAAGGAAGAGACACAGGGCAGCATTGTCGCTCGGGGCTGATCCGTCGATAAGCCTGCGAGGAGGCGCTGTGAATACCTCCATGTACGCTACCGACGCCATCCATGGCGCCGGACCTCCTCTTCGGCTTATTCCCCGCGCCCCTCGTCAGTTCAACTGCGACTGTCCTGGCAAGAGACATGCCGCATCCGCCAGCGCGCGTTCTACGCGGCGGGCGCCACGAGCGTTGAGTCGTACGCCCGGCTAGGGCAAGCTTGGCTCTTCCCGGCAGGCAGAGCACACCGATGACGACCACCACCACGCCCGAGTTCACACGTGCCCGGCTGCGCAACCAACCGCGCATTCTCGAGGCGGCGGAGCAGGTGTTCGCCCGGCATGGCTACCGGGGGACGAGCATTCAGGCGATCGCCGAGGCGGCCGGGCTGCCCAAGTCCAACGTGCTCTATTACGTGGGCAGCAAGCGCCAACTCTACGTGGCGCTGCTCGAGCGGATGATGAGCCGCTGGAACGCCATGCTCGACGATATCAGCGTCGACGACGACCCCGCCGAGGTCATCGAGGCCTTCATTCGCAGCAAGATGGCGCTGACGCGCAGTCATCCGCAAGGCTCGCGGCTGTTTGCCGCCGAGATTCTGCAGGGTGCGCCTTTCTTGCAGGAGTACCTGCGTGGCGAACTGCGCGACTGGGTCGAGTCCCGCGCGCGGGTCTTCGAGCAGTGGACGGCACGAGGGCTGATGGATGCGGTGGATCCGGTGTGGCTGATCTTTCTGATCTGGTCGGCCACCCAGCACTACGCCGACTTCGAGGCCCAGGTGCTGGGCATCACCGACCGCATGGCGTTGAACGACGGGGATTACCAGGCGATCACCGACTTTCTGTGCCGGGTCATCCTCAAGGGCTGCGGGGTCGTTGCGCGCAGGTAACACGGGTTAATCCATTGTCTGCGCGGACGATGGTAGCTTTAAGAAGTCGAACCGACGTCAACCAAAGGCAGGAAGCCATCATGTTGAATCGCTCACGGAATGTAATCTGTCCCACGTGCCGGTCCGTCAATAGCTGGGAAGGCGACCCGGCTCCGGATGAAGCCCTTTACTGTCATCTGTGCGATGGATTCATCGCTACCCACCAGCATTACGTCGAGAGCCTGATCAAGGGCGAGGTGGCACGCATCATGGCCCGTTACGCTAATCCCGATTCGTCCTATCAATTGTCACTGTTGAAGCAGGTGCTCGCCGATCGGCCCTCGGCAGACGCTCGCCTCTGAGCCATTCGATCTCCACATCTTTATAACTGCTTTATAGCTGTTTCAGGGGCCCGGCCGGGATCGACGCCGGGCCCTGCGCATCGTCCTTCTAGCTCTCCTGCATCTCGCCCGTTGTCGGGTCCGCTTGGCCGTACGGCAGCGCTTGAACCTGGTCGATCACGAAGCGGCTGGTCGGGATGATCGGCGTCCGCGACCAATCGATATCCAGCGCCTGGCTCGGTACGCGATAGCGCATCCGGGTGAGCAGTTGCTCGATCGCCACCTTGATCAGCGCTTCGGTAAACCATTCCCCGGGGCAGCGATGATGGGTGGCATGCTCGTCGCCGCCCTGGGGAATGAAGTTGTAGGCGTTGGCCGCTTCGCGGAGGAATCTATCGCCTTGAAACGTATCCGGCTCTCGCCAGCTGCGCGGGTCGCGATTGGTACCGAACAAATCCAGCAGGACCCGGGTGCCGCGAGGGAAATGGTAACCCTGCCAGGTGAAGTCGGCGCGGACCCGGGCGGCGAGGAACGGGAAAAAGCTGTAGTAGCGACGCACTTCCTGAACGAAGGCGTCGAGCAGGGCGGCGTCGGTGGGCAGCGATTGGCGCCACTCGGGATGTTCATGCAGCGCCAAGGCGGCGAAGGTCACGTAGCGTGCGATGGCCACGGTGGGACGTATCAGGTTGAGCACTTCCACGGCCGCGGTCTGCGTGTCGAGCAGTTGCCCGTCGGCATCCTGGTGCCAGCAGACCCGCGACAGCGCGCGTTCCTTGTCGACCTCGAGCCGCCCCGCGCGGATCCGTTCGACGAGATCGCCGATCCACGCTTCGCTGCGGATACGCGCGCGACGCGCCCGCCAATAGCGCCAACCGACGCCGCCGCCGGCTCCATCGATCATCGCTGCGATATCGGCGCAATGCTTGACGACTTCCGCCTCGCACAGCGGCAGGTCGGCCCACCGGCAGGCGGCGCGCAGGTGAATCTCCTGAACGGCGTGAAAAAACACGACCTGGTCCCGGCGTTGCCAGGCGTCGATGGCGACTCGCCACTCTTCGGTGGCCAGCTCGGCCAGCTCGCGGATGTTCGCGGCGGTCATCAGCGACATGAACAGCTGCTTGCGAATGCGGTGGGCCTCGCCATCCAGGCCTTGCACGCCGCCTTCGCCGAATAGCGTCTTCTTGAGCATCCCCGGGGCGGCGCCCTCGCGCGTGAAGCGCGACTGATCGTAGAACAGCCGCGCCGCCGCTTCGCCGTGCAGGCACAGCGTCGGTTCGAACAATAGCCGGGTCTGGAAGATATCGCTGCGAAGGCGCTGGCATCGCCGGGGAATGAAATGATTGCCTTCGCGCAGTAGCGACAGCGAGCTGTCCAGCTTGCCGTCCCTGGGGATCGTCGTCATGTTCGCGCTCCTTGAGAATGACTGGTTTGCAGCCGGCCGTGGCTGCGGACGGCCAACTGCCGGGGCCTCGGACGGCTGAACTAGCCGCGGTTTCGGGCGGCTGAACTAGCCGCGGTTTCGGGCGGCTGAACTAGCCGCGGTTTCGGGCGGCCAAATTAGCCGAGACCCACGGCCTGGCGCATCCTGGCGTCGATCGCGCGCCGGGCGTCGTCGAAACCCGCCCAGGGATCCTTGCGCAACGAGGCGAGCCGTCGCGGCAGATTGCGAACGGTGTAGCGGTCGGGCTTCAGCTTGGCGTCGAGTTCGTCCCAGCGAACTGGCACGCATACCGGGGCGCCCTCGCGGGCACGCACGGTATAGGAGGCCACGGCGGTGGCGCCGCGGCCGTTGCGCAGATAATCGATGAAGATACGCCCCTCGCGCTGAGCCTTCGACAGGTTGGTGGTCAGTCGCTTGGGGTCCGCCTTGGCCTCCTGCCGGGCGAGCGCCCTGGCGAACGCCTTGGCGTCGTCCCATTCGAGTGCAGGCTCGATGGGCACCACCAGATGCAGTCCCTTGCCGCCGGTGACCCGCACGAAGCTCTCGAGGCCCAGCGAGGCAAGGCGTTCGCGCAGCGAGCGGGCGACACGGACGATTTCCGGCCATGCCACGCCGGGGGCGGGGTCAAGATCGAAGACCAGATTGTCGGGTCTTTCGAGATCGCCGACGCGGCTGCCCCAGGGGTGGATTTCCAGCGCGCCGGCCTGCACCAGCGCGATCAGGTCCGCGGCCGATTCCACGTAGATATACTCGGACGTGCCCTTTTTCTCGTCGATGTCGATACGCGGCACGCTGTCGGGAATGGCGACCCGGGGATGCTTCTGAAAGAAGCACTCGCCGTCACGCCCCTCGGGGCAGCGCATCAGCGCGAGCGGGCGCCGGGCGAGATGCGGCATGACCCAGTCCTGGATCGCCTCGTAGTAGCGCGCCAGGTCGAGCTTGGTCAGGCCCTGTTCCGGGTAGAGCACTCGATCGGCGTGGGTCAGACGCACGCCGAGTACCTGCGTCGTTTGCCCGCTGCGCGACGCGCTGGAACCGCTGGCTCGCTTGCTCCGCGAGGCGGCCTTGCTTTCGTCACTGTCGCTGGGGCGGGACGACTTGCCGGAGCGCGACGGCGCTGCCGATTCATCCTTGTCGGAAGCCATGCGGATCTCCTCGGGGTTGCGGTCCTCGCGCAGGCCGCGAAAGGCCGGGTGGCGCAGCAGACCATCGCGGGTGCGTCCGGCGAATTCGACTTCGATGACCTGCTCGGGGCGTACCCAGTGCACGCCGCGGCTGTTCCGGATCGAGCCGGCGAAGGGCGACTCCGACGTCTCGAGATCGCGCAGCGCGGCGCTCAACGTCTCGAGCAGGCGCTTGCTGAAGCCGGTGCCCACGCGCCCGGCGTAGACCAGCCGGTCCTGGTCGTCGAAGGCGCCCATCAGCAGGGCGCCGAAGCCGCTGCGTGAACCGTCGGGCTCGGTGTAGCCGCCGATCACGAACTCTTCGTGGTTGGCGCACTTGACCTTGAGCCACTGCTTGCTGCGCGTGCTGTGATAGTGGCTCGAGGCGCGCTTGCTGATGATGCCTTCCAGCCCCAGCCGGCAGGCGCGTTCGTAGAAGGTCTCGCCCTGGGCGTCGATATGATCGGAATAGCGAATGCGGCTGGCGTTGTCGAAGCTCGCGGCCTCCAGCAACGCGGCCAGGATCTTTTTGCGTCGCGACGCGGGTCAGGTCGTAGCCGTCGAGGTGCAGCAGGTCGAAGGCCTGATAGATCAGCCTGCGCGTGTCGCCGCGGCTCAGCGCCTCCTGCAGACGTCGGAAACTGCTGATGCCGTCGGGGGCGAGGGCGACGATCTCGCCGTCGAGCGTCGCCAACTGCGGATTGGTCTCCCTGGGCAGGGCCTGACGTCGCGCCCCGCTCAACTTCCCTACGCGTTGGGACGGAGCCGGGGTGTGCTCGCCATCATCGCTTTCGGTCGCACCTTGCCCGGCGCGCTCGTCGCTTGCCTTCGCCTGCCAGACGTTGTCGACGTCCTCGGTGATCTGGTGCATGGTGCGGTCGCTGGCGACGCTGCGATCGTCGTCGCTGATCTTCAGCGTCTGATCCTGTGAATCCTCGTCGTCGTGGCGCTTGATCAACAGCCAGTTCTTGTCGCTCTTCTGCTGGCCCCCGGTCATCCGCGTCAGTGTCCAGGCGCCGCGCAGCTTTTCGCCGTCGAGGGTGAAGTCGATGCGGTTCCTGTCGCGCTTTCCGGTCGGCTGCCAGCGGCCGCGATCCCACAGCATGACCGTGCCGCCGCCGTAGGATTCCTGCGGGATGATGCCTTCGAAGTCGCCGTAATCCAGGGGGTGGTCCTCGACCTCGACGGCCAGGCGCTTTTCGCCGGGTCTGAGACTGGGGCCCTTGGGCAGCGCCCAACTCTTGAGCACGCCGTCCTGTTCGAGGCGCAGGTCGAAATGGTCGTGGCTGGCGGCGTGCTTGTGCATCACGTAGCGCTCGCCGCTCGATGAAGCGGCGTTATCGTCACCGGCCGGCTCGCGGGTCTTGCGGAAATCGCGCTTGCGGCGATACTCCTCGAGTTTCGCCATGATTCTCGTCCTTGATGAGTCGCTAACGAAAAGTCCCTAACGCAAGAGCGTTTCATCTGAGCCTAGCAGGCTATCGGACATGGCGCTGAGCGGCTCCTTGCCGTGACCGTTCGCTGCGCCATGCCCGCCGTTAAGAAGCGATGACCGTGCGCCGCCTGAGTGCCGCGTAGCGGCTCCGGGCATCGGCGAGCAGCGCCTGCGGGGTGTCGAATTCCAGCACTCGGCCGGCGTCGAGCACGGCGATGCGATCGAAGCGATCGAGCTCGCGTAAACGGTGGGTGGCCAGCAGCAGGGTGCGGCCCCGGCAACGCCGGCGTATTTCGGCGAGCACGCGTGACGCGCTGGCCTCGTCGAGCCATTCGGTGGGTTCGTCGAGCAGCACCACCGGCGCCTCGTAGAGCAGCGCGCGAGCGACGCCGAAGCGGCGTAGCTGGCCGCCCGACAGGGAACTGCCGCCTTCGTCGGGATAGCTGTCGAGCCCCGCCGGCTGGCTGGCCAGCCAGTCGCCGAGTCCCAGCGCCTCGAGCAGTTCGATCAGCGTCGCGTCGCTGGCCTCGGGGGCGGCGATCAGCAGGTTTTCCCGGTAACTGGCGACGAACAGGTGAACGTCCTGCGGGGCGACGGCGAACGCCTGGCGCAAACTGGGCTCGCTCAGCGCGTCAAGCGCCGCTCCGCCCAGGCTCAGCGTGCCCCGTTGGGGGGCGACGAAGCGCAGCAGGGCATTGAGCAACGTGGTCTTGCCGCTACCGGTAGCGCCGAGCAGGGCGACGTGTTCGCCGCTGGCGATCGCCAGCGTCACGTCGTCGAGCGCGGGAATGCCGTCGAAGCAGACGCGCAGCGCCTCGACCTTCAGGCGCGCATCGCCAGGCGTGGCGCGGTCGACATCGGGATAGTCGACGCCGGGCAGCTCGGCATGCAGGCGGTTGAGCCGCGCCGCGGCGTGTCGCAGTCGCCCCAGGTCCTGCATGGCCTTGGGCAACGGGGCGATGGCTTCGAAGGCCGCGAGTACCGCCAGGCCCATCAGCGCGAGCAGCGTCGGATCGAGAGTGCCTGCATCGACCAGCCAGGCGGCCAGCGCCAGGGTCACGGTCACGCTGATGCCGAGCAGCGTGTGGGTCAGCAGTTGCGAATGCCCCCATAGCCGGGCCAGGCGCCGCTCCTCGGCGTCGCGTTGGCGCTGGGCGGCGAGCAGGGTGTCGCGCTCGTGGGTCCAGCGGCCGTAGAGCAGCAGCTCGGAGAAGGCGGCGAGCCGGGCAATGAGCCGTCCGCGCAGCTGAGCGTCGAGCGCCTGCCAGCGCGCCGAGTGCCGCTGGCCCCGGCGCCAGGCGAGCCACGGGCCGAGAAGCGCCGACGCCAGCAAGGCCGTGGCGGCGAACAGGCCGATGCCCGGGGCGAAGACGCCGATCACCACGCCGCAGCCGACGATCACCCACAGCGCGACGATCGACGGCATGAGGACCCGCAGATAGAGCCCGTCCAGGGCATCGACGTCGGCGGTCAGGCGGGTCATCAGGTCGCCGCTGCCGTAACGCTGCAGCGCCGCCGGCGACAGCGGCTCGATATGCCGATAGGCGCGCTCGCGCAGGGCGGAGAGCAGCTTGAGGGTGGCCTGGTGCGAGGTGAGCCGTTCGCCGTAGCGCCCTGCGGTGCGCACCAGCACGAACAGGCGAATCCAGGCCGATGGCAGGTAGAAGTTGAAAGCGGTGGCGGCGCTGAGTCCGGCCAGCGCCGTCGCGCTGAGGAACCAGCCGGATAGCGCGATCAGCCCGATGCTGGCGGAGAAGGCCAGCAGATTGAGCGCGATGCCCAGTATGAACAGGCCGGCATGCGCGCGCAGCGGTGCCAGGTAGGGGCGCAGTTCGCGCCACGTTTCATTGGCTGTCGGCCCGCCCCGATCAGTCATGTGCGCGGTCTCCGGCGGGCTCGGGTTCGTCGTTAGCGGGCCTGTCGAGACCGGCCAGCGGCTGGCCGGGGGCGCTGAGCTCGGCGAGTGTCCCCAGCGCGCTCACGCGGCCCTCGTCGAGCATCAGGATACGCTC
This sequence comes from Halomonas sp. IOP_31, assembly GCF_021151495.1. NCBI lineage: Bacteria > Pseudomonadati > Pseudomonadota > Gammaproteobacteria > Oceanospirillales > Halomonadaceae > Halomonas > Halomonas sp. IOP_31. The sequence continues at coordinate 114,973 of NZ_JAIRBP010000006.1, forward strand.
GGCGAGTTGCAGCAGTTCCAGCCGGTGGCTGAGCACGACCAGGGTGCGGCCGCGCTTGAGCCGGGCGAGGCCGCGCAGGACCCGCGCTTCGCTGTCGCGATCGAGGCTGGCGGTGGGTTCGTCGAGCAGGATCAGCGGCGCGCGGCGCAGCCAGGCGCGGGCCAGCGAGATCTGCCGCGCCTGACCGCCGGATACCGGCTGGCCGCCTTCACCCAGCGGCGTGGCCAGGCCACGGGGCAAGCGGCGCGCCCATTCGGCGAGATCGACCGCCTCCAGGGCGTTCCAGAGCGCGCGTTCGTCGGCCTGGGGGGCGGCCAGGCGCAGGTTCTCGGCGAGGCTGTCGGGCAATAGCGCGGGCTGCTGGCCGACCCAGCCGATGGCGCGATGCCACGCCTCGCGGGGCAGGCGATCGATTGGCATGCCGGCGTCGGTGGTCAGCGTGCCGGTCTCGGCGGACAGAAAGCCCATCAGCAGGTTCAAAAGCGTCGTCTTGCCGGCCCCGCTGGGGCCGATCACCGCCAGCGTCTCGCCGGGATGCAGGGTCAGCTCGATGTCGTCGAGGGCCGGGTGGCGCTGGCCGGCATAGCGGCAGCTGACGCCCTGGAGATGAACGCCCAGCCGTTCGGGAACCGGCCAATCGGCCTGGGCCGGCGCTGCGGCGTGCTCGTCGGCGAGCATCGGCATCAGATCCTCGGCCGCGGCCTGGGCCTCGGACCTGGCGTGGTAATGGCTGCCCAGATCGCGCAGCGGTTGGTAGAACTCCGGCGCGAGAATCAGGATGAACAGCCCGCTGTAGAGATCGAGCCCGCGGCCCCAGGCGCCGAACTCGAAATAGCCCAGATAGCCAAAGCCGATATAGATCGCCAGCAGGGCAATCGACAGCGAGCTGAAGAACTCCAGCAGGGTCGAAGAGAGAAAGGCCAGGCGCAGCACGCGCAGGGTGCGGTGGCGGAAATTTTCCGAAACATGATGCACGACCGAGGCCTGCTGGCGGCTGACGCCGAACAGCTTGAGCGTCGCCAGGCCGCGCAGGGTGTCGAGGAAGTGCCGGTTCATGCGCGTCATCTCGAGGAACTGAGCCTGCTGACGCTGCTTGGCGCCGATACCCACCATCGCCATGTTGAGCGGGATGAGCGGGCCGGTGGCCAGCAGGATGGCGCCGGCGGCCCAATTCAGCGGGAAGACCGCCAGTAGGATCAGCAGCGGTATGGTCAGGCACAGCCAGACTTGCGGGCGGTAATCGGCGTAGTAGCCGTGGAGCGCGTCGACCTGGTCCCAGATCCGGTTGCCCAGCGTGGCGCTGTGCTGCTGGCGTGCCCACAGCGGGCCGCGCTGCGCCAGATGATCGAGCAGCCGACGGCGCAGCGCCTGGCGCACGCCGATGGCGCTGCGGGTCGCCGTTTCGCTCTTCAGCCAGGCAAGCGCGCCACGGCCGATGAAGGCCAGCGGCAGTACGGCCAGCGGCACCGTGAGCTCGCTCAGCCGGCCCTCATCGAGCACCATGCGCTGGACGACGGTGGCGATCGCCCAGGCCTGGGCGAACAGGCACAGCGTCGCGGCGCTGCCGGCGACAATCGCGAGGGGTGTCCAATAGCCGCCATGTCGGGCCTGCCGGGCCAGCCATAGGTCGCTCTCGTTGCGTGTGGGCATGGCTAGTCTTCGCTCTCCCGCACCTTGCCGGCGAAGACGCGGTAACTGTAAAGGGTAAAGCTGAGGATGATCGGAATCATGATGGCGTAGCCGATCAGCAGGAAAAACTGGCTCGAGCGGTTCGAGGCCGCTTTCCAGATCGTGATGTCGGGCGGGATCAGCAAGGGGTAGAGGCTGATGGCCAGCCCCGTGCAGCCCATCGCGAACAGGCCGACAATCTGTGCGAACAGCCGCTTCTCATGCCCACGGCCGGCGCTTAGGATGGCGCCGATCGCCAATGCCAGCATGACAACGCCGATGGCCGCCAGATAGAGCCCGCTGGGCAGGCTGAACCAGCGTTCGGCGACGTGCGCGTTGATCAACGGCGTGCCGATCACAACGATCACCAGCGCGACGATGAAGATCAGCAGCAGCGGCCTGACCAGGCGCAGAAAGCGTGCCTGCAGCGCGCCGTCGGTCTTGACGATCAGCCAGGCCGCGCCCAGCAGGGCATAGCCGATCACCAGGGCGGCGCCGGTAAGCAAGCCGAAGGGCGAAAACCAGCCGAAGAAACTGGTGGTGTATTGGCCGCTGTCGTCCTGCAGACCGTCTATCACGCTGCCGACGATCATGCCCTGAATGAAGGCGGCGAGCGTGGTGGCGACGAAGAAGCCGCTATCGAACCAGCGCCGGGTCGAGGTTTCGAAGCGGAACTCGAACGTCATGCCGCGAAAGAACAGCGCCATCAGCATGACGATCACGGGAATGTATAGGGCCGGAAAGAGCGTCGCGTAAACCAGCGGGAAAGCGCCATACAGCCCCGCGGCGCAGAGCACCAGCCAGGTCTGGTTGCCATCCCAGAAGGGTTGGGCGGTGGTCATCATGATGCCGCGCTGGCGTTGTTCGCCGACGAACGCAAACAGGATGCCGATGCCCAGGCTGTAGCCGTCGAGGATCACGTACAGCATCAGTCCGAAGCCGATCAGACAAAACCAGATGACTGCGAAAAGTTCATGGCCCATTGAATCGCTCCCTGCGTTGGCTGATGGCGTTATCGACGTTCCGATTCGTCACGCCGGCTGAAGGGGCGGCGAGGTTGTTGCGTCTGCTCGCCTTCCCGGTCGGCCGCTTCCTCGGGCATCTTTTCCATGGGCGGCCTGCTTACCAGCTTGAAGAACAGCCAGGCGCCGGTCGTGAAGATCAACGTGTAGATGCTCCATAGCCCCACCAGGCTGGTCCACAGGGTGGTGGGACTGAACGACGAGACGCCTTCGGCGGTACGCAGCAGGCCGTAGATGATCCATGGCTGACGCCCGGCTTCGGTGGTGACCCAGCCGGCCTCGATGGCGATGACGCCGATCGGCGTCGCCAGGATGATCAGTTTCAGGAACCAGCGCGATTCATAGAGCGTTCGGCGCTTGCGCAGCCATAGCGATAGCGCGACCAGGCCCAACATGGCGAAGCCCAGGTAGACCATCAGCCGGAAGGCGAAGAACACCAGCGGCACATTGGGCCGCTCGTCCCGGGGCCACTGGGTCAGGCCCTCGATCTTGCCGGTCAGCGAACGCGTCAGGTAAAGACTGCTCAGGCGCGGAATCTCCAGTGACAGCCGGTTGGTCTCGGCCTCGCTGTCGGGCCAGGCCAACACCACCATCGGCATGCCGCCGCGCTCGGGCTTGTTCTCCCAGTAGGCTTCCATGGCTGCGACCTTGACCGGCTGGTGATCGCGGGTATTGATCCCTTGCTGGTCGCCGGCGACGATCTGCAGCGGCACCGTGAAGGTGAGCATCCATAGCGCCATCGACAGCATCTTGCGGGCCATGGCGTCGCGGCTGTTGCGATGCACGTGCCAGGCGGCGATGCCGGCCACGACGAAGGCCGTGGCGATCAACGCGGCCAGCGACATGTGCACGAAGCGGTAGGGCATCGAAGGGTTGAAGATCACGTTCCACCAGTTTTCCGGCACGAACTGGCCGTTCTCGATGGCGTAGCCGGCCGGGGTCTGCATCCAGCTGTTGGAAGCGAGTATCCAGAAGGTGGAAATGTAGGCGCCCAGCGCGACCATGGCGGTGGCGAAGAAATGTACCCGTGGGCTGACCCGGCCCTCGCCGAACATCATGATGCCGAAGAAGCCGGCCTCGAGAAAAAACGCGGTGACCACCTCGTAGGTGAGCAACACGCCATTGATGCCACCGGCCCGGGACGAGAAGCCGCTCCAGTTGGTGCCGAACTCGAAGGCCATGATCACCCCCGAGATGACCCCGGCGGCATAGTTCGCGGCGAAATGCGGCTTCCAGTAGTTGAAGATGCCCAGGTAGATGGGGTTGCCGGTCTTCATCCACATGGCCTGGACGAAGGCCAGGTAGGTCGCCAGCCCGATGCTCAAGGCGAGAAAGATGATGTGGTACATCACCGTGGTCGCGAATTGCAGTCGAGCCAGGTCGAGGCTGTCTAGGCCCAGCATGAAGGATCTCCCTATCCTGTTTGGCTTCACGAACGCTCGATAGGCGGCGTGCCGTTACCGACCGGCGTCCATGCTGGGTCGGTGATCAGACCGGAGAGCTCGCAAGGGACGCCGGCAACCTCGACCTTATTGTGGAGCGTGCTGGCGCAGAAGGCGAATATTGCGACCACCGACCGGGACGATGATGTGCGTGGGCTTTTCAGGCCGCGCTGACACAAACGGAATGATTAAAGTGCCGGTCTCGGGGGCTGGCTGGCAGCAGGTGAGCGGTGGTTTCCGGCGAAGTCTCGCTGGGGTGGCCAGTTCAGGCCCCATAGGCAATGGTACTCGCCGGTGGTTTCAATGCCTTCGGCAAATGACCTGACAACCCAGGCTGAGCGAGACGTTCAGCAGTGACTGCATGAACTGGCCAGGCGACGGCACAACAGGTCGAGCTCGACCCGGTGTCCGCTGCGGGCGACCGTGTCGAACAGCGCCAGGGCGAATCGAGTGGCGTGCCGACCGGACCGCGTATCAGCGCCTCATAGCCGAAGATGCCACGGCCGCCAGCATCGGCGATGGGCTGGAAGAGCGGCGTCAGTCTTTCTTTACGCAGGATGGATTTCAACAACTGGGCGTCTGGCATGTGGGGCGCTCCGAGCGCTGGCAGAACGGTCATGTAAGAAGTCGATCAGGAAGCCATTGCTCTCGATGGCCGCGAGCCGCCGACCAAGTCGATGCGACGAAACGGGCCTGCTCGGGGGCGGGGCGTGGTGTCCATCAGTGCACCTCCCTGGGGCGGCAGGTCGACTCGGGTTGTGGGGAACAGCAGAAGCTGGACTCGACTTCGCCAGAGGAAGGCAGGGCCAGGCGGATGCCCGCTAGGTACATCAAGGCCGCGACCCCCAGCCCCGCCAGCCGAGCCTCGGGCGGGTCGGCTCGGGAGCTCAGCATCACCGGTACCGTCAGCCCCATGACCACGCCAGCTGCCGTGGCGCCGGCGTGGTACTCGAAGTTCTTGGCCAACACGTTGCCGGAGATCAGATCCGGCATCAGCAGGATGTCGGCCTTGCCCGCCACCGGGGAGTCGATGCCCTTCTCCCGGGCCGCGCGCTCGGAGATGGCGTTGTCGAAGGCCAGCGGCCCGTCGACCTCGGCACCGGTGATCTGGCCGCGGCGAGCCATCAACGTCAGGCAGGCGGCGTCCAGGGTGGAGACGATGGCCGGGTTCACCGTTTCCACAGCGGAAATGACCGCTACCCGGGGCGTTGTGACACCTACCATGTGCATCAGCTCGATGGCGTTGTGCAGGATCTGCGCCTTGGCGTCGAGGTCGGGGGCGATGTTCACCGCCGCATCGGTCACAGCCAACAGGCGTGGGCAGTCGGGCACGTCCACCAAAAAGACGTGGCTCACGCGTCGGCCGGGCTGCCGTAGGCCGCTGCCCAGCAGGATATGCATGAAGGTGTCGGTGTGGATATGCCCTTTCATCAGCGCATCGGCGTGGCCGTCGAGCACGAGTTCTACCCCACGTCGGGCGGCCTCCGTCTCCGAGTCGGCCTCGATCACGGCCTCGAGGTCGATCTCCCAGCCGAGTACCAAGGCGGCTTCGGCGATCTCGTCGGGCCGGCCGATCAGCACGGGCTCGGCGATCCCGAGCCGTTTGGCCTCGCGTAGTGTCTTCAGCACCGCCGCCTGGGCTGCGTTGACCACGGCGACCCGTATTGGGTCCTCGCCCCGGGCCTGCTGGATCAGATTATCGAGCGTTGCTGGACGTTGGGCTTCCATCGTGGTCATGCCACCTCCTGTTTTGGCTAACATGCGTTGGCCAGCGTGCGCTGTACGTGCGTGGCGATCATCCGTTCTTCATCGGTAGTCACGGCCTCTACCCGGACCGGGCCGTCGGCGACGGAGATCAGCGGCGCGGGCTTGCGGTTGCGCTGCGGGTCCAGCGTCACGCCGAGGTACGTCAGGCCATCGCAGATCTGCATGCGGATATCCGGCGCGTTTGCGCCGATGCCGCCGGTGAAGATCAGTCGGTCCAGTCCGCCGAGGGCGGCGCTCAGGGCGCCGATGAAGAGGCGGGCACGATGGCAGAAGAAGTCGATCGCCTGGGCGGCCTCCGGAATGTCATTACGGCGCGCTAAAAGTTCGCGCATATCGGCGCTGACACCGGAGAGGCCCAGCAAACCGGAGCGGCGGTAGAGCAGTTGCTCGATCTCTTCGGCATCGAGCCCGTAATGCCCGGCCAGATACAGCAGGATGCCGGGGTCCAGGTCGCCGCTGCGGGTGCCCATGGGCATGCCGCCCAAGGCGCTGAAGCCCATCGTGGTCTCGAGGCTGCGTCCCTGGCGAATCGCCGCGAGGGACGCGCCGTTGCCCAGGTGGGCGACAACCAGTCGTTCATCGAGCGCTGCGGGGCCGTGGCGGCGCACCAGATCTTCGACGATGAACTCGTAGGAGAGCCCATGAAAGCCATAGCGGCGTACCCCCTGGGCCTCGTACTCCCGGGGCAGGCCGGTGTGCCGGGCGAGCTGGGGTAGGCCGTGGTGAAAGGCCGTATCGAAGCAGGCGAGCTGGGGCACACCGGGAAAATGCGCGCGCATGGCGACGATACCGGCCAGATTGTGCGGCAGATGCAGCGGCGCCAGTGGCACCAGAGCGTGAAGTCGATCCAGCAGGGAGGTATCGATCCGTTGAGGGCAGTCGCAATCGGAGCCACCATGGACAACCCGGTGTCCGATGCCGACCAGGTCCAGTCGGCTTGTCTGCTGTCGAAGAAGGATGTCGACCTTCTCGATGGCGGTGGCATGATCGGTCAATTGCGCTGGGTGGTCGTCCACCGTTCCCTGTGCATTCGACATCTGAAGCCGGCCTTGCGACGTGCCTATCCCACTGGCCGCTCCCCATACCAGGCGTTGAAGCTCCTTCGTCAAGGCGAACACGGCGAATTTCAGGCTGGATGAACCGCAGTTGACCACCAGAATGGATGGCGTCGTCGACATTGACTGACCTCCTGATACACCGCCGCCCAACGACTTGACTGACGGCAAGGTTCAATGACAACTCCAGGGTTCCTTGGCGGCATTGTCCTTGATGTTCTGATCGACGAACCGGTAATGCTCTTCCTTGAAGCGGTTCCACCAGCCCTGACTGATTTCGATGCCATGCCTTGTCAGGATCTGTTCGATACCCTCGATACAGAGTCGCGAGGCGTCATAGGCTAGGTGAAGCATCCGCTTGCTGTCATCGGAAGATACCTTGTCGAGGCCAAAGAGTTGATCGATTTCGGCAATTGCACTTTGAAGATCCTGCTGATCGCCGGGTTTTAACTTCAACTTGCGTATGACCAGATTGACCTCGTTGACGCCGAGGCGGTGTTCGCTGGGCATGACGAAACTCCTGTCTTTTGCTGATCGGTAAGCGTTTCTTCAAGCGGCGCTGTTAGTGTTCCTCGCCACCGGGCCATGACCCACCATAAAATCTGGTGAAAAGCAGTTCACTGAAGCCATCGCGCGCTGTGCCGGCCAGTTCCAAGGTCGAGGTGATCGCATCGCTCGTCAGCGTTTCCCACTGGCGATACATATTTCGCCCCTCGACAGAGACGCTTTCCGGTGGGGCCATATCGGAAAGCCACTTCACGCTGCCCATCCAGGGCGCGAAGCGCTCCGAGAACATCAGCCGGCTGGTCCGTGCCGGATGCAGTTGACGCAGTACCTCGGCCGACCAGGGGGTGGTATACAACCGCACCCAGGGCCCGACGAAGGTCTCATAGAGGGCCACATTGTGCTCGGAGCGCGCGCGCACTCGCTCGAACGCCGGTGCCTGAGAAGGGTAATCCAGGTCCTCCACCCGGCGCTCCTCGAAATGCACCCGGAACTGTGGCTTGTGGCAGTCGGGGTCGCCGGTGGGGTTGTCGATGCGCAGCTCGTAGAGGCCAGGGGCCAGGTCATTCAGCTCTGTGAGGCTCTCGAGGATCGCTCGGTGCTCGAGACGCGCGACCCTGGCGGAAACGAAGATCCCCAGGTGCCCGACGTGGGGGTTGAGCAGGTAGACGATGCGCTGGTCCGCGGCCTTCAAGGCCTCGGTGCTCGGGTACACCGCCGGAAGCCAGTTGAGCGCCTGATGGGGCGGGGTGATGTTGTCACCGCCGGAGGCGAAGATCACCAGGGGGTTGCGGATGCGCTTGAGATCGACGGTGCAGCCCGGGCAGAGCTCGAACTCGCCACGCTCGATCTGGTTGCCGATAAAGAGATTCTCGACGATGGCGGTGATCTCTTCCTTGCTCAGGCTATAGAAGCCCGTCCACCAACGCTCGAACCCCAGAAATCGCTCGCGCTGTCCCTCGATATCGGCGAATAGCTGATAGTCCTTCTTCCACAAGGTGTTCGCCGGCTTGAGGGTCTCGAAGTTGGTGGCCAGGTTCGCGCCATCGAAGCGCCCGTCACCCAGGTCCGCCAACAGATGAGTGAGCCAGGCGCCGCCCAGCAGACCGCCGGCGAGGCGCATGGGGTTGACGCCGGATTCGCCGGACCAGTAGGACAGCGGCGAGCCGTTGAGTACCGCCGGCCCGACCAGGCCCTCGCAGTCGGCACTGAGCAGGGCGATGGCCCAGCCCGCCTGGCAATTGCCGTAGAGTACCGGCGGTTTGCCGGGGTGGTGCTTGGCCAGCGTCTCGACGAAGCGTCGCAGGACGTGCAACACGTCCTCCAGCGTCTGGCCGGGGACGGGCTCGGGGAAGAAGATCACGAAGTAGACCGGGTGGCCTTCGTGGAGCGCCATGCCGACCTCGGAGTCGCGCTTGAAGCCGCCGATGCCCGGGCCATGGCCGGCGCGCGGGTCGACGATCATCACCGGCGGTTTGCTGGCGTCGAGGCAGTCTTCCAGACAGTCCTCGCCGACCCGGGTGATACGCAGCAGGGCATAGTTGGCGGGGCGTTCCAGCCGCCGGCCGTCCAGGATCATTTCATAGTCGAAGTCGAGCAGCGGTGGCTTGCCGGCCTGCTCATGCTCGAGCATGTTGTCCGCGCGCTCACGCAGCGTGTCCAGGTAGCGCAGGCCGCGCCACCACAGGTTGGCTTGGTAGGTGAACAGTTCCAACGGCGGAAAAAGCGTCGCATCATTCATGCTCAAATCCTCACCCGGCGCAGGCGCAATGAATTCATTACCACGGACAGCGAGGAGGCGCTCATCGCGAAGGCGGCGAAGATCGGCCCGATCAGGATGCCGAAAAACGGATAGAGGATCCCGGCAGCGATCGGTACGCCGGCCCCGTTATAGATCAGCGCGAAGAACAGGTTCTGCTTGATGTTGCGCATGGTGGCCAGCGACAGCTTGCGGGCGCGTACGATGCCGTCGAGGTTGCCCTTGACCAGCGTGAAGCCGGCGCTTTCGATCGCCACGTCGGCGCCGGTGCCCATGGCGATGCCCACATCGGCCTGGGCCAGGGCGGGAGCGTCGTTCACCCCGTCGCCCGCCATGGCCACCTTGCGGCCTTGTTCCTGCAATTCGCGGATGATGCGGGCCTTGTCCTCCGGCATCACATCGGCACGGATCTCATCGATGCCCAGGCGCCCGGCCACTGCCTTGGCCGTGCGCTCGTTGTCGCCGGTGGCCATGATGAGGCGGAAGCCCAGCCGGTGCAGCGCCTTGAGCGCCTCGGGCGTGGTTGCCTTCACCGGGTCGGCGACGCTGACCAGGCCGGCGATCTGGTTGTCGAGGACGACGAACATTACCGTTTCGCCTTCATCGCGGCGGGCGTTCGCGGTCTCGGAGATCCGGCCGCCATCGAGGCCCAGTTCGGCCATCAGCTTGGCGTTGCCGAGGGCCACCGACTGGCCGTCCACGACCCCCTTGACGCCCATGCCGGTCACGGCTTCGAAATCGGTGGCATCGGCGAGGGATACGCCGCGCTCCTCGGCGCCGGCGACGATGGCCTCGGCCAGTGGGTGTTCCGAGCCACGTTCGAGGCTGGCCGCCAGGCGCAATACCTCGGCCTCGTCATGCCCTTCCTCGGGCAGCACCGCCACCAGCTTCGGCTTGCCTTCGGTCAGGGTGCCGGTCTTGTCGACCATCAGCGTATCGACCTTGGCGAAACGTTCCAGCGCCTCGGCATTCTTGATCAGTACGCCGGCCTGCGCGCCGCGCCCGGTGGCCGTCATGATCGACATCGGCGTGGCCAGGCCCAGCGCACAGGGGCAGGCGATGATCAGCACCGCCACCGCCGAGACCAGCGCATAGGACAGCGCCGGCGCCGGCCCCCAGATCGTCCAGGCGATGAAGGCGACGATGGCGACGCCGATCACCGTGGGAACGAACTTGCCGGCCACCTTGTCGGCGAATTTCTGGATCGGTGCGCGGCTGCGCTGGGCGGCAGCCACCATCTCGACGATCTGGCTGAGCATGGTGTCGGCGCCGATGCGGGTGGCCTCCATGACCAGGCTGCCGGTGCCGTTGATCGTGGCCCCGGTGACCTTGTCGTCTTTGACCTTTTCCACCGGCACCGGCTCGCCCGAGATCATCGACTCGTCGATCGAGGAGCGGCCCTCGACCACCACGCCGTCCACCGGCACCTTGTCGCCGGGGCGCACCCGCAGGTGGTCGCCCACCTGCACGTCTTCCAGCGCGACCTCTTCTTCGCTGCCGTCGGGCCGGATCACCCGCGCGGTCTTGGCGGCCATGTCCATCAGCGCGCGGATCGCCTTGCCGGTGCCTTCACGGGCGCGCAACTCCATCACCTGACCCAGCAGTACCAGGGTGACGATCACCGCCGCGGCCTCGAAATAGACGCCGACGGTGCCGTCTTCCCGGCGAAAGCCGTCGGGGAAGACGCCCGGCACCAGCACCGCCACGATGCTGAACAGATAGGCCGCGCCGACCCCCATGCCGATCAGGCTGAACATGTTGAGGTTCATGGTGCGGAAGGAGTTGTAGCCGCGCACGAAGAACGGCCAGCCCGACCACAGGATCACCGGCGTGCTGAGCACCAGCTCGATCCACATCGCGTTGCGTTCACCGAAGAAGTCGCGAATGGCCCCGAGGCCCAGGTAGGGGCTCATCGTCAGAATCAGGACCGGAAGCGTGAGCACGGCCGCGACCCAGAAGCGTCGGGTAAAATCGACCAGCTCGGGATTCGGCCCTTCATCGCCGACCGCCGCCGATTCCAGCTCCAGACCCATACCGCACAGGGGGCAGGCACCGGGAGTGGTTTGGCGCACCTCGGGGTGCATCGGGCAGGTGTAGACGGCGCCGGCATGCCCGGCCGGCACCTTGTCGTACTTGCCGCCGTGGGCCGGCGCGGAGGCCCCATGACCATGCCCGTCATGCGTCTGCGAGTCGTCGCTTCCCACGGGCACGAGGTGCATGCCGCACTTGGGGCAGTCACCCGGCTGGTCGGAGACGACCTCCGGGTGCATCGGGCAGGTGTATTGGGCGCCACCCTGGCTGCCGGCGGCGTGTTGGTCCGTATCGCCGCTGCCTCGTGTCGGTGCCTCGTGCGAGGCATGCCCGTGACAATGGTCGTGTTGGTGTTGCGTCATGGAATCGTCTCCGTCGCTTCCGCGTCTTGATTCAACCTCGTGGCCCTATCTCGATAGGGTCGAAACTAATAGTGCCGTATCCAATAATCAGGAGGTGCGATCAAAGCAGAAGATCGCGCTTGCGTTGCTCGTACTCCTCGCGGTCGATTTCTCCCCGGGCGTAGCGTTCTTGAAGAAGGTCCAGGGCCGTTGGCCGCCGTTGAGAAAATGGCTCGCCCCGGCCTCGGGTCAGGCCACGCACCAGGAGAACGGCCAAGGCAATGACGATGCCCCAGAACAACACCATCATGAGCCCGCCGAAGAGCATATGCCCCCAGCCGTAACTCCCCATATACGCCATCATGTCGCCCCACATGGTCGGATCTCCTTTTCTTGTTACTTACTTTGCCCTGACGTCAGGCTAAAGCCTGTGGGTAACCCAAGGGTCAAGATAATATGAGGTGAAAGCATGCGACTCTTGATCCCGGTCAACGTTCGGCATCTTCAGTGGGATGAAATCAACGCCGCCCGCGTGTGTTGATGTGTGAATCCAGGATGTCAGTGAACCCCCGGCTCATCGTGAGTATTGCGTGAGCTACCCGCTAGCTTCCGCCACTGTCCCCAGCGAGGAATGAACATCGGCACCCGCCGCTGGTAGGCGCGATAGGCGTCACCGAACCAGGCCAGCATCTGCCGTTCCTCGCGGTGGGCCAGCCAGGTATAGGCAAGCACGATCACTGGAAACAGGCCGATCGAGAATAGTGTCGGCCAATGCACCACACCTTCGCCGAACAAGGCGATGAACAAGCCGGTGTATTGGGGATGCCGTACCAGGGAATAGAGTCCGCCGGTCACCAGGTGGTTCTCGCGCCGTGCCTTGTAGACTTGCCGCCAGCCCTGGATAAAGATCCCGATGCCGGTAAACGCGAGCCCGTAGCCAAGCAGCATGGAGACAAGCATGCCGGTTTCTCCCAGCCCCACCAGCGTCGACCAGAGGCTGGCGCTGACATACTCGCTATCCAGACCGAAGAAACGCACCAACAGATAGATAGTGAGCGGAAAGCCATACATCTCGGCGTAAAGCGCGATGATAAAGGCCTGCACCGCGCCGGCACCGGTCCATTCGCGCCAGTTCTTCGGTGCGAAATAGCGATAGAAGAACCAGGACACCAAGACGATGACGATCAGCGCGAGGCCCCAGGCGCCGGTATGGTTGAGGGATTCGTTCATGGCCTACGCTCCGCTGCGCCGGTTGAGGCGTGTGACAAAGAAGTTGTAGAGCGGGCCGAAGACCAGGGCCACGTACCAGCCGTAGCCGAAGCTTTCAGCCAGGCCCAGGAAGAAGCTTGGCCAACTCAACCAGGTGAAGCCAGGCAGCAGGCGCAGCCAGCTCTCATACATCGCCCGGTCGGGAAACAGCAGGCCGAAGCCGACGCACAGGATGAAGGTCACGGCCAGAAACAGCCCCAGGCTCATACCCAGTGCGATCACCGGGATCCGCGGCACGGCTTGAACCGGCAAGCGGGTTCCGTAATGCGGCTTGGCTGTCGGCGGAACATCGGCATCAGGCATGTTCATTCTCCGGCTGGGCGGGCGGGCTCATGGCTTCAGCGGCGAGATATTGCTCGGGCGCGGCCTCGAAGCGTTCTCGGCAGTCACGTGAGCAGAAGTAATAGACATGGCCCTCGTGGACGCTCGACTTGGCCTTTTCGGTGCTGACGGTCTTGCCACAGACGGGATCGACGTCCTCGGCTGGCGGAATCCAGCGCAGGCTCTCGGTGGTCGCCTGCCTCTCTGATGCCCCCTCGCCATGCTTGGCCTTGCCACGACCATGACCCATCACGTGAGCACCGCAGCCGAAGCGCATCATCAGAAAGATGATTCCCGCCCAGAGCATGAAATATACGAGCTCGTTCATGGACTCTCTCCTGCTATTTCATTATCGGGACCCGTGTCATATCGGCCGCCTTCTTCGTTATGCCGAGAAGCTGTCCAGAGAAAGGCTAGAGCCTATGTGTGACACAATGGTCAAGGCCGGAGTCGCTGCCCTACGCCTCTCGGTTTCGCGGAGTGTCTCAAAGCATACGCAACGAAACTGAATTGACGCTGAAAAGCGAAGCACCCCGACGCCTGGCAGTGGTTTATAGCTCGAGATGCTGATAAGTCTGGTGGGAAGAGTCTCTGCACGCACAGCGGCCACTCCGGCAGTCGCCTGGTTCGATACGAGGGCGGGCACGAGTTATCTCCCCGCGTATCCGTCTGGAGTCGTGGGGCTGGGGAAATGGGGATGACTTAGACTCTGAAGCGTTGGCTCAACAGGTAGACTGCAACCGGAGAAGGGGCGGGAAGGGCACGTGGCGTGCCGCTGGCGGTGACAACCCGGGGCGCTATGGTCGGGGCAGCCATGCTCAAGGGAAGAAGCTTGCACTCGAGGTCCTGGCGTTCCAGGCGCAACAGGGCACTGCCGGCATGGCGAGCGCCATGGCCATGGTGGCAGCGCGGCCGAGGGTGTTCCGTGTCGATGCGTTCGGCGCTCGAGTGCGTGTCCGAGAGAAACTCGACGCCAACCTGGCCAAACGCGGTCGAGGAAGGCACAGGCGCCGCCGTGGCGGCACTGAAGAGAAGCACCAGCACCATGCCCAGCAGGATGCCCATCCCAAGGCGCGGCCAGGCGACGTCAGGCCGCGTGGAATGCTTGGGAAAGAGGGCATGCCTGGCCATGTTGCAGGGCTCCTGTGGCAGGTTATGTCCCCACCATATAGCCCAGAACCGGATCCTGTCGATTGATCCAGATCAAGTCAGATGGCGCTGCAAACCTCGGTTGCAGTATCCTCAGATCGATCCGGTTGCCATCGCCATCGGGCCGGTGCAGATTCACTGGTATGGCCTGATGTACGTTGTCGGCTTCGTGGCGGCATGGCATCGCTTCCTTCGCATCAAGCTGAGCTGTACCTTGGACCTCATCGATTCGCAATGACAGGGATGACTGACCCCATGCTGACGAGATACACCACGCTTCCCGACCCTCGCGTCTGGCGGTTTGTCCTTGTGCTGATCATGGCGATGCTGTTGACGGGTTGCGGCGTCAACAACATCCCCACCTATGACGAACAGGTGAAGTCGGCCTGGGCGCAGGTGGAGAACCAGTACCAGCGACGCGCGGACCTGGTGCCCAACCTGGTCGAGACGGTCGAGGGCTTTGCCCGCCAGGAGCAGGAGACCCTGACCGCCGTGGTGGAGGCGCGGGCCAAGGCCACGTCCATCCAGATCGACGCCGAGTCGCTCGACGACCCGGAAAAGCTGCGCCAGTTCGAGCAGGCCCAGCAGCAACTCACCGGGGCACTGAGCCGCTTGATGGCGGTGTCCGAGCGCTATCCCGACCTGAAGTCGAATCAGAACTTCCTGGCCCTGCAGTCCCAGCTGGAGGGTACGGAAAACCGCATCGCCGTGGCGCGGCGCGACTTCATCACCGCGGTCGAGCGCTACAACACCGAGATCCGCACCTTCCCCGGGCGGTTGTGGCACAGCATCCTCTACAGCGACATGCCGCTGCGCGAGACCTTCGAAGCCACGACCGAGAACGCGGACCAGGCCCCCCAGGTGGAGTTTGAATGAGCGATCTTCTGCGCATCCCGCTATTGGCGCTGCTGCTGTCGGGGGGCCTCGGCCTTCAGGCACAAGGCCTCCAGGCCCAGGAGCTTGAGGAACAGGAACTCGACTTTCCCGAATTGACCGGTCGTGTGGTGGACCAGGCCGGGCTGCTGGATCCGGCCACCGAATCACGCCTGAGCGAGAGGCTCGCGGCCCACGAAGAAGCCACCACCGAGCAACTGGTGGTGGCCACCCTGCCGGACCTGCAGGGCGTCACCATCGAGGAGTATGGCTATCAGCTGGGGCGCCACTGGGGCATCGGCCAGCAAGAGGAGGACAACGGCGCCCTGCTGATCGTCGCGCCGAAGGAGCGCAAGGTGCGCATCGAGGTCGGCTATGGCCTCGAGGGTCGACTGACCGACGCCCAGTCCTCGGTGATCATCAACCAGACCCTGACGCCGGCCTTCCGTGAGGGCGACTACGCCCGCGGCATCACCGAGGGCGTGGAGGCGATGATCCAGGTGCTGGGTGGCGAGCCCATGGACACCAGTGCCACCGCCAGCGCCCCGGCTCGGGAACAGGGACCTGAAGGACCGGCATCGATTCTCTTCTTCGTGATGTTCGTCATCGTCATGACGCTGGTACGGGGCGGTCGCGGCGGCCTGCTGGCCGGCATGTTGCTGGGCGGTGCGCTCGGCGGCAGGTCGCGCGGCGGCGGCGGGGGTGGTTTCGGCGGAGGCGGCGGCTTCGGCGGTGGCGGCGGCTTCGGTGGCGGCGGCGCTTCCGGCGGCTGGTAAGCCAGCCTTCCCGCCGGTGGCGACACCGACATGACAATCAGGATTCGGAGATCACAACCCCCATGGCCTTACTGAGTGAAAACGAGCAACGCCAGGTAGCCGAGGCGATTCATCGGGTCGAACGCGACACCGATGCCGAGCTGGTCACCGTGCTGGCTCCGCGAGCGGACAACTATGCCTATATCCCGCTGCTCTGGGCCGGCCTGCTGGCCCTGGTGGTACCGGGTGCGGTCAATTACTTTCCCGGCTGGTTGACGGCCTACGAGCTGACGCTGGTGCAGTGGGCGACCTTCATCGTGCTGGGACTGGTGTTTCGCATCCCCGCCATCACCACCCGGCTGATCCCGCGATCGGTTCGTCATTGGCGGGCGGCCAACCTCGCCCGGCGGCAGTTCCTGGAACAGGAGCTGCACCACACCGAGGGGGGAACGGGGATGCTGATTTTCGTCTCCGAAGCCGAGCGGTATGTGGAAATCCTGGTTGACCGGGGCATCTCGGCACGTATCAGCGACGAGACCTGGCAATCCATCGTGGCGGCGTTCACCCAGCAGGTGAAGGCAGGTGAGACCCTGCGGGGTTTCCTGGCGTGCATCGAGGCATGCGGCGAACATCTCAAGGAGCAGGTACCAGCCACCCACGAGCGCAACGAACTGCCCAATCATCTGATCGTGCTGGATTGACCCTCATCTGCCCATGCACCGGGGCATGACGAGTGCTTCTCCCCGGCAGAGGTGCCGCCGTCTGACACGGAACACGTGGGGCGATACGTTGAGAAGTCGCAGGAGACTCGACGGTTGGATGTCGATCAACGCCCTCAGCCGATTGTGGCCAGGGCCGGAAACCAGTCCACCAGGATGCTGGAGAGCCGGGTGAGCGTCCCGGAGACGATCAGCAACCCCATGAGGATAAGGATCACTCCGGCGACTGGTCGGGCATAGGCACTCCACTTACCGAGGCGGCCCCGGTAGTGGCTGAACCTGTTGAGCAGCAGGGTGCTGGCCAGGAAGGGCAGGGCCAGGCCCAGGGAGTAGGTCGCCAGGTAGAGCATGCCGGCCTGGGCATTGGCGGTGGTCGAGGTGGCCATCAGGATCGCCCCCAGGATCGGGCCGATGCAGGGCGTCCAGCCGATGGCGAAGGAGATGCCGAAGAAGGTCGCCGCCATGGGAGAGCCCCCTCTCAGCTCGGGCGACCACTGAAAGCTGCGCTGCAGGACGGGCAGCCGGAACACGCCCGTCATGAATAGGCCGAGCACGATGACGATGCTGCCGGTGATCCAGTTGAGCTCCTGGCGATAACCACGCAGCAGCTGGCCGATGCTGGTGACCCCCAGGCCCATCAGGATGAAGACCACGCTGAAGCCGAAGACGAAGAAGGTGCTGAGCAGCAACGCCTCGAAGCGCCGATCCGCCTTGCCGGCACTGCCGCCGGTGACCACCGACAGATAGGCGGGCAGCAAGGGCAGGGTGCAGGGCGAGAAGAACGACAGCAGCCCGCCGAAGAGGGCGCCGATCAGGCCGATGGAGGAGAGCGTTTCCGCAGAGCTTCTACCTGGGTGAAATGAAGGGAATGGCTATCGGCCGGCGATCGTCAGGGTCGCCGGCCTAGTACTACAGTCGTAACTGAATAAGCTACAATGCATGTGGTTGATATGGAAGCGATCACAGGGTGAAGGATGCAAGAACTGGATCTCTCTGTCTCAGCATTGTTGGATGACCTGGCAGATCGG